>DBXF01000004.1:37008-37129 GCA_002309295.1 Bacteroidales bacterium UBA1219
GTTACCGAGATAGACCCCATCTGCGCACTTCAGGCCGCAATGGAAGGTTTCGAAGTAACCACCCTGCAGGACGCCCTCAAGGAAGGCAATATCTACGTCACCACCACGGGCAACTGCGACG
>DBXF01000064.1:0-3220 GCA_002309295.1 Bacteroidales bacterium UBA1219
CATACGTCGCCGTGGACGATGGCGGCGGCTTCGCGGCAGCCGCAGTCGCAGTAGTTCACCTCGTTGCAGCTAACGCACGATGCGGGAATGTATTGGCGTCGGGCGAAGATGTTCCAATAATCGACATCGGTAACCACCTGCGGGTGGAAGATATGTCCCACCACGCGCGGCGAGTGGTTGCAGGTACGCACCTTGCCGCTGGGGTCGATGACGAAAAACTCCTTGGCGGCCGCACATACCGAAGCCACACGCAGATGGGTAAATTTCTCGGGGTTTTTGATTATGCAGCGCGGGAACTCCGTCCCCACCGCACCACGACGTCCGGCCAGTTCGAGCACCTCCTCTGCGGTGTCGAGCATACCGCGCAGCTGGTCGGTGTCGAGAGTCAGCTCGTCGATATTGGCCAAGCCCCTGCCGCCGGGCAGGAAACGGTTGAGCAGCACCGTGTCGGCTCCCGCCAGAAGTCCTTCGGCAAGGGTGCGGTAAAGCTCGTGGTAGTTGTGTTTGGTGACGGTAACGTTGACGGTGGTGGGTACGCCCAGCCTTTTGGCTTCCTCGAACCAGTGCAGTACGCCCGAAGCGTTGTCCACACCCGTGTGCCACTCGAAAGTGTCCAATCCGGGCAGACTCATGCTCAGATGCACGTTGTATGTCTTGAAAGCTTCGAGAAAAGCCTCACTTATCAGCAAACCGTTGGAAATCAGCACAATCGGCACATCGGTATTGAAACAGCCTTTGGAGCGGATGTATTTAAGGATGTCGAGAAGGGAGTCATTTAAGAGGGCCTCGCCTCCGGAGATGGAGATGGTCTTAACGCCGAGAGTCTGGAGCCGGTCGATGGCCCGGCACCACTCTTCGAGGGATAGCTCCGTGCCTTTTTCGTAGCCGCACGACGGGGCTTCCCACGGACAGGAACAGAAACGGCAACGGTGGTTGCAGCGGTAGGTCAGTTCCAATATCGCCGATTGCGGGAAACGCAGGTCGCTGGAAGTCATCGCATCAGGCAAGAGCCTCTCCGTATGTTTTTAATACACAAAGAAATAGACGTACCACACAGCCACAAACTCCTCTATGGTCAGCTGGCCGTCGATGGTGTACATACGGTCGCTGTTGTAGGTGGAGTTGCCGGAGTACACGAAATTGTCGATGATGGTGGCAAGCACG
This sequence comes from Bacteroidales bacterium UBA1219, assembly GCA_002309295.1. Lineage (GTDB taxonomy): Bacteria > Bacteroidota > Bacteroidia > Bacteroidales > P3 > UBA1219. The sequence goes on from DBXF01000064.1 coordinate 1,165, forward strand.
TCGTTGCGGAAATGCGACACGCCTTTGTAGATCTTGCCGTCGCGGAAGCTCATCACCACGTCGCTCTCGTACAGCGAGTTGCCTTTATACACTTTGCCTTTGCGCACGGTGTAGAGCACGTCGCTGCTGTAGGTGGAGGTGGTTTTGTAAATCCTGTTGCCCTCCACGTGGCACAGAATATCGCTGTTGTACGACGAGTTGCCTTTGTACACCTTGCCGTCCTTCACGTTGCAGATAACATCGCTGTAGTAGGTGGAAGTGCCACGGTAAATCTTAACGGGATTGACTGCCAGCACCGAAGCGCACATCATCACAGCCATCGAAAAAAGAATTATTCTTTTCATCTCTTTATTTATTGATTTTGCAAAAACTATTTCTTATTTGTCACCAAATTTGATGATTTCTTATTTTTCAATATCATTTTTCGTCAAGAACGAGACGGAACCCCAGATTGTTGTAACGGTTCAGCTGACCGGAGTTCATGCGGAAATCCACTTGTGCCGAATTGGAGTTGTGGTTCCAGCATCCGCCACGGATAACGCGTTTGGTGCCATTTTTCGGACCTTTGGGGTTGGTCTGCGGCTGACTGCTGTATCTGCCGTAGTAGTCGCTGCACCATTCGTACAGGTTTCCGCTCATGTCGTAGATGCCCAACTCGTTGGGTTTCTTTGTCTTTACGGTATGTGTCTGCTTGTCGGAGCAGGTGTTGGTGTACCACGCCACATCGTCGGCTTTGTCGCTACCCGAGAATGTGTAGCCTTTCGATTCGGCCCCTCCCCTTGCGGCATATTCCCATTCCGCCTCGGTGGGCAGACGGAACTTGCGTCCGGTCATCTTGTTCAATTCGGGGATGAACTCCCTGACAATATCTTCGAAACTGACGAAATACATGGGGTAGTCGCTGCCGATGCCACAGGTGCTGAAATCGGAGCGGGCACGGTCTTTCTGGTCTTTCAGCGAGGTCCACAAAACGGCTTTCCACACGGCCTGCGTTATCTCCGTTTCGCAGATATAGAAACTGCTCAGGGTTACCTCGTGGAGCGAGTCCTTGTAACAGACGGTCTCGTGGGTTGCAGTGTCGTAAAACGACCACAGGTTGATGTCGGCGTTTGGCACCCCCATCTGGAAAGTGCCGCCCTTGACGTATTTCATCACAAACTTGATGCCGTTCAAATCGATGGTGATGTCCTTTTTTTGCGAAAAGACGGTCACCGAAAGAAGCGACAGAAGGAGACAAAGAGCCCGACGTTTCATTTTATGAGCGTTGCGATTATTTTTTGACGATGTTGCCCAAAATGTCGCGTACTATCTCGCGGCTGGCGGTACGTGTGGCGGCGCTGGTGGCGTTTTTCACCACACGGCCTGTGGTAGAGGTGCGCGATTTGGTCTTTTTGCCCGTAACCTTGTCGCTAACCCACGTGCCGAGGATGGTGGCGAAAGTGCCCGTGATGGCGGTGAGTATGGCTTTGCCCACTTTGCCAAGGATGCCGGTTTTCTTCTTGCCGCCTTTTTCTTTGTCTTTCTCTTTGGCCTCGGTTACGGCACCCTCCTCGACTTCCACAAGGGCGCGTTCCTCTTCTTCGAGAATCATCTCGTAAGCGCTGTGGTTGTCCACGGGGGTGTCGTATTTGCCGCTGAGACGGCTGGAGCGCATGATGTCGCCGCGCTGGCTTTCGGTGATGGCGCCGATCTGCGAAAGCGGGAACAGTATCTTGGCACGTTCCACCATGTTGGGGGCGCCTTTTTCGTCGAGGAAACTGACGAGGGCCTCGCCGGTTTCGAGGTTCATAATGGCCTCGTCGGTCTTGAAATTGGGATTGGCACGGAAAGTGTCGGCTGCAGTCTTCACGGCTTTCTGGTCCTTGGGGGTATAGGCGCGGAGGGCGTGCTGTACACGGTTGCCGAGCTGTCCGAGGATGATGTCGGGGATGTCGGTGGGGTTCTGGGTAACGAAATAGATGCCCACGCCTTTGGAGCGGATGAGGCGTATCACCTGTTCAATCTTGTCGAGCAGTGCGCGCGAAGTGCCGTCGAAGAGCATGTGGGCCTCGTCGAA
>DBXF01000064.1:3291-4495 GCA_002309295.1 Bacteroidales bacterium UBA1219
TTGGGCTGCATCATCAGCTTGTCGGCGGCAAGCACGTTCATAATGCCTTTGCCGTTCTCGGTCTGCAGCAGGTCGTAGATGTCGAAGGCGGGTTCGCCGAAGAACTTGTCGGCACCCTGATTTTCGAGCTGTAGCAGGGCGCGCTGTATGGCACCCACGGTGGCGGTACTTATGTTGCCGTATTTGGTGGTGTATTCTTTGGAATGTTTCGACACAAAGTCGAGGGTAGAACGGAGGTCCTTGATGTCGATGATAGGCCATCCGCGCTCGTCGGCGATGCGGAACACGATGGTGAGCACGCCGTCCTGGATTTCGTTAAGTCCGAGCAGTCGCGAAAGCAGCATGGGACCCATCTGCGACACGGTGGCGCGCATGGGGTGGCCTTGCTGGCCGAACACGTCGAAGAAACGCACGGGACAGGCTTGGAACTGCGGGTTCTCGATGCCAAATTCGGGCATACGTTTCTCTATAAAAGAGCTCATGGCTCCGGCCTGCGAAATTCCCGAAAGGTCGCCTTTCATATCGGCCATGAAACACGGCACTCCGGCCTGACAGAAAGTCTCGGCCATCACCTGCAGGGTGACGGTTTTTCCTGTTCCCGTGGCACCGGCGATAAGGCCGTGACGGTTAGTCATCTTACCTATTATTGACAATGCGCCCGACTCGCAGTGGGCGATATAAAGTCCTCGTTCTTGGTCTAACATGGTTTTGCTGTTTTTGTTTATTACAAAATAAGATTTGCAAAGATACGGATTTTTCTTGAATTAAACAAAAAAAATGAACAACCTTTTTCCGAAACTCGCCGACAATGGTGAAAAGTATTTTTTTGCACCGCACACAATATTTTTCTTTTTTCTCGGTTATACAGCATTATTTGCAAATAATTTTCGACATGAAAAAAACTTTTATCATCATCACTTTGGCGGTAATGGCCATGGCTGTTATGCCTTTCCAGTCGTTCGCCCAGCAGAAAACTGTTCCCGAACAGGTTACCAAGATTTTCTCCACCGCTTCGTCGCTCGAGGCTCAAGGCGTTTGGAGCCGTGTGCTCGACGCCAAAGGCTCTTTGCTCGGCTACGTGGCCTACTCCAAACCCGCAAGCAACGGCATTCAGGGATTCAACGGCGAGACTCCGCTTATGATTATTTTCGACGCCAAGAAAACCATCCGTAAAGTCGTTCTGCTCGACAACGACGAAACTCCC
>DBXF01000093.1:0-20490 GCA_002309295.1 Bacteroidales bacterium UBA1219
CAGTTCGGCCTCAACCTGATGTTCGGCAGCGGTCTGGCTAAGGTCATCAACAATGACTAACAGACGGTTAACCTCCATACTCTTCGTCTTGCTGATGTGGCTTGGCGCCAACGCCCAGACCACACAAATAGCCCTGCTTAAATACGGCGGAGGTGGCGACTGGTACGCCAACCCCACCTCGCTAACCAACCTCATCAAATTCTGCAACTCCGAACTAGGCACCAACCTCAACCCGCAGTACGCCACCGTCGACGTGGGCAGCGCCGACATCTTCAACTACCCGTTCCTGCACCTCACCGGACACGGCAACATCGTTTTCTCGCCCGCCGAGACGCAAAACCTGCGTAACTACCTCATTGCCGGCGGTTTCCTGCATATCGACGACAACTACGGACTCAAGCCCTTCGCCGTGGCGCAGATGAAAAAGGTGTTCCCCGAACTGGAATTCGTGGAGCTGCCCTTCTCCCACCCCATCTACCACCAGAAATACAACTTCCCCAACGGTCTGCCCAAAATCCACGAACATGACAACCTGCCGCCCAAAGGCTACGGACTTATATATAACGGCCGCTTGGTCTGTTTCTTCACCTACGAGTGCGACCTCGGCGACGGCTGGGAGGACCAGGACGTGCACGGCGACAGCCAAGCCACCCGCACCAAAGCCCTGCAGATGGGAGCCAACATTATAAGCTACGTCTTTGGGAATTGAAAATTGAGAGTTGAAAGTTGAAATTATTAGTATTCAGGGGACAGTTGTCAGGATTCAGTTTTGAATGGGCGTCAGAAAAAAAAGTAGTCCTGCAAACATAAATCAATAAATATAGTATTTCATACTTTTCCACAATAAAAACACCACAATTCAGTTATTACTCCCGTAAAAACACAACACAATGACAAAAAGACTTCTCCCTATCGCAATTACGGCGACACTGCTTTTCGCCTGCGGAGGCAACAACAACCAGACTTCGGGCGAGACAACGGAAAAGGACTACACTTCCGTGAAAACTCCCGATTTCAACGCCGACAGCGCTTTTTCTTACGTAGAACGGCAACTTGCCTTCGGTCCGCGCACGCCCAACTCACAAGCCCACGAAAAATGTGCCGAATACCTCGCCAACGCCATGAGGCAATGGACTGACACCGTTATAGTTCAGGACTTTAACTCCACCCTTTGGGACAACACCTCGGCCAAAGGAAAAAACATCATCGCCTCCGTCAACCCCAAGGCCGAGAACCGCATACTCCTTGCCGCCCACTGGGATTCGCGCGCCTACGCCGACCACGACCCCGACACTACCAAATACCACCAGCCCATACTCGGTGCCAACGACGGTGCCAGCGGCGTGGCGGTGCTTATGGAGATGGCCCGCATCTTCCGCCAGAACGACATAAACATCGGCATCGACTATATCTTTTTCGACCTCGAGGACCAGGGCTCACCCACCTTCGCCGACTCTTACCAGAACGACTCGTGGTGTCTCGGAGCACAATATTGGGCCACACACCCGCACATTCCTTTCTACAACGCACAATACGGCATCCTGCTCGACATGGTGGGCGGTTTTAACCCGCGTTTCACCAAAGAGGAGGTGTCGAGAAACTTCGCCCCCGGCATCACCAACAAACTGTGGACAGTGGCACAACAGCTGGGCTATGGCAAAATCTTCGAAAACTCGGAGTCAGAAGCCATCCTCGACGACCACCTCTACATCAACCAGAACACTAACATCCCGATGGTGGACATCGTCTGCAACCAGTCCAACAAAAACTTCTTCGAGCATTGGCACACCCAAGGCGACAACCTCGACGCCATCGACCGCAACACCCTCGCGCTTGTGGCGAAAGTTATTATGACAATGATAATCGGTGACAACCAATAACTTATGAAAAAAACGTTTGCCATAGTACTGCTTGCCTGTCTCGCCCTCTGCTCGTGCAAAAAGGACGAGGAAGCGCCGCTGGCCTACGTCAATTTCAGCATCAACCCCGACTCGCCGGCCTACAGCGGTCTTAATACCGTGGGCGGATATGAGTACCTCACCGGCGGCTACTGCGGCGTGGTGGTGTTCCGCACCTCGTGGACCGATTTCGTTGCCTACGAACGCGGATGTCCCATCGACAACAGCACTGGAGTTGAGGTGGACCCCGACAACTCGGTGATTATGGAGTGTCCCGAATGCCACTCGCAGTTCATCTACACCGACGGCACGCCGATACAAGGTCCGGCACGCAGTCCCCTGCGTCAGTACAACGCCGTCTATAGCGGAGGAATGCTCCACGTATATAACTAATTTACAGTCATATACCACCAACAAGCACCTATTTTGCTAAATAATAAAGCTTTGTAACACTTTTTTTTGTATATTTGTGATTCCACTCCATGTGGAATAAATATATTATTATTCTAACAACCAAACAGTTACAAAACAACGGACAAAAAATGAACGCTGCCAATATCCGCAAAAAGATGCACATCTGGCGTCTGAGACATATCTCGGAACGTTATTTCGTTCTGATACTCAGCGTCTTGGTCGGTGCGTGCGCCGGATTGGCCGCAGTGATACTCAAAACCCTTGTCCGCAAGACCTACGTGCTGCTTATGCACATCCGCGTTGATGTGTTCGGCGGGGCAAACATCCTTCTGCTTATTTTTCCCGCCATCGGCATAATACTTACCGTACTGTTTCTCAAATACATAGTCCGCAACAAGATAGGTCACGGCATTCCCAACGTGCTCTACGCCATCTCGCGCGGAGGCGGAAAAATGCCGCGGCACAACATGTACAGCTCCATCATTGCTTCCACCATCACCGTGGCTTTCGGTGGTTCGGTGGGACTGGAGGCTCCTATCGCCACCACGGGCAGCGCCATAGGCTCCAACATCGGGCAGTGGTTCCACCTGAAACACAAAAACATCATACTCCTGCTCGGATGCGGTGCGGCAGGCGCAATAGCAGGCATCTTCAAAGCCCCGATAGCGGGGATACTGTTCGTGCTGGAGATACTGATGTTCGACATCTCGATGACCGCCGCCATACCGCTCCTCATCTCGTCCATCACCGCCTCCACCCTCGCCTATTTCCTTATGGGAACCGACGTGCAGTTCGCCTTCCAGATTCAGGATGCGTTCCAGATAACGCAGATTCCCTTCTTTATGGTGCTCGGACTCTTCTGCGCCCTTGTTTCGGTGTATTTCCTACGTGTAAACCTCAATATCGAAGGGTTGTTTGCCAAAATCGAAAAACCGTGGGTGAAGATACTCATCGGCGGCACCCTGCTGGGCATACTCATTTTCTTGTGTCCTCCCCTTTTCGGTGAAGGTTACTCACAGCTCAACGACCTACTCCACGGCGACCCCAACTCGTTCATAACCAACAGTTTCTTTATCTCGCCCAATGCAGCCCCGTGGATTATGCTGCTCGGATTGTTCGGCATCATAGCCTTGAAAGCCGTGGCCACCTCGGTAACCATCGGCAGCGGCGGCGTGGGCGGAACCTTTGGTCCTTCGTTGGTGATTGGCGGACTCAGCGGCTTTTTCGTCGCGGCACTGCTCAACCAGATGGGACTAGAACTGCCGTTGGCCAACTTCGCCCTTGTGGGAATGGCCGGTGTGATGGCCGGCGTGATGCACGCACCCCTAATGGCCACCTTCCTCATTGCCGAAATAACCGGCGGCTACGGACTTTTCGCACCCCTATTGGTAACAACCACAATAACTTACATCTGCGTGCGGCCGTTCGAGCGGCACTCCATCTACACACGCAAGCTGGCAAAGCACGGCGACCTGCTCACCCACAACAAGGACAAGTCCGCTTGGCAGCTGATGGACATGCAGAAACTCATAGAAACGAATTTTGTGATTGTGCGTAGCGGTGACAAGCTCCGCGACCTCATCACAGCCATCGAATCGTCGCGACGCAACATTTTCCCCGTGCTCGACGAAAACGACAAATTCCTTGGCGTTATAGTGCTCGACGATGTGCGTAAGATAATTTTCAAACCCGAGCTTTACGACAAATACTCCGTCGATGAGCTTATGTACCCCCTCTCCGAAGGCGACTGCGTACGCATCACCGACTCCATGTCCGACGTGGTGAACAAATTCAAGGTGGGACAACGCTACAACCTCGTGGTTATCGACAACGACAACAACTACATCGGTTTCCTGTCGCGCGCCAACACCTTCTCCGCCTACCGCCAGTTCGTGTCGGAATTCTCGGATGAATAAACTCAATTCGGAACCTTTAGCGCAGCGCAGCCAATTCGGATTTAGGATTTAGAAATCATGTTTTGAGGTGAAGATGTTGGTATAAATAGCACATTAAAAACATTATAATGAAAGAAATAGTAGAACTTATATTGGTCATTATATGTCCTATCTTATGGTTATTATCGATAGGTGTTATGATTGCAACATCATTCTTTTTGAAAAAAAGAGGATTTGATATTTCTAACAAGAATTTACTACAACGATTATTTTTTATAAATGACGCTGTAAAAAACAAAATATTTGATTTACAAACACAAAAAAGGTTAATTCGATTAAAGAATAGTGCGTTAATACTATTTTTATTACCCTTTTTGATAGTATTTATTGTATTTTTATTAGAAATTTTTTCTGACGGATTTAAGCTTAAATAATCCGAAAAAGGGACATTATTTATACATTGTGCCTTATTACTGCTTACAAAGCGACAAATCCACCAACCGTTATTCCAACGGAAATAGTCGTCAGTTGCCTTTAACTCCCAATCACCTAAAATTTTATCTGCACTGTCAATCCTGTAGAAGGACTTGAAAATCCGTTGCCGAAGGTGAACAAATCCACGTTGGGACGCAGATGCAGGCTGATGTCGTCGGTTATCTCGAAATCGAACAGATGGCCATACACGTAGGCATCGATGATGTTGAGCACATAGAAAACGCCGCCCACAATAATAGACAACTGAAAATTGCGGTTGTAAGACTGGTAAAGACTGTAAATATTGGCGTCGGGATAGTTGGCGTAACGCTCCAAAAGATCCTCGGTATTGCCGTTCTGACGGTTGATATACTCGTTTTTAAATTTTTCTCGGCTACGATAATTAGTTATGGCAAAATATGTTACTCCCGCCGCTCCGGCATAGATTATCGGTATTTTCCAAGCCTGTTTGTTATACACCTGTCCCAGTCCCGGCAATACTGCCGACATCCACAAAGCTTTTGTGGGCGAGTGTTCGGGGGCTGTGGCAACTACAACAGTGTCGGCGGTTACTTGCAAACCGTTCACATTGGAATCAGGTGTTACAACAACCTTATCCGATTGCGTAGTACGGGGCAATTTCTTGAAAGCCGACAACTTGCGAGAATGCCTCTTTGTGGTGTCCTTGGCAGAAACCGTTACCTCCTTTACTCTGACAGTATCTTGAGCCGCAGCATTTTGTAAAAACAGCAATACAACACAGAGAGTAACGGCCAAAGCCCTTACCCTCTGCAAAAGTGTCTTTATATTCCAAGAAGGAATCATTTTTTCTGAATGATTTTTACAATACGCTGAAAATCAGAGTCGTTATTGAAATAAATCGTCAAACTGCCTTTGCCTTTGCGCGAGCGTTTAATCTCCACTTCGGACTGGATGTAGCTTTTCAGTTCGTTCTTTGTTGTCTCGTGCAATTCGGGCAACGGCTGCTTGGCGGATTTCTTGGCCACCGTTTTTTTGACGTTTTCAGCGGCAAGTGTTTTTGCCAGATTTTCGGTTTGTCGTACAGAAAGGTCCTTGTCCACTATCTCGCGGAGCATAAGCAGCTGTTTGTCAACATCGTCGATAGTAATCATAGCTCGGGCGTGGGCCATGCTTATGGTGTTGCTTCTAAGAGCGAGCTGGACCTCGGCGGGGAGTTTTAGCAGTCGCAGGTAGTTAGTAATTGTGGAGCGGTTTTTGCCCACTTTCTCGCTCAGCTGTTCCTGGGTTATCCCGCACTCATCCACGAGAGTGGCATAGCTCAGAGCTATCTCCATTGCGTTGAGGTTTTCGCGCTGTATATTCTCCACAATGGCCATCTCCATCATCTGCTGGTCGGTGGCGGTGCGTATGTATGCCGGTATTTCGGTCAGTTTTGCCATTTTGGCGGCGCGCAGACGGCGTTCGCCGGCGATAAGCTGGTATTTGCCTGTTTCGAGGCGACGCACCGTAATAGGTGTTATCACGCCCTGCTGACGTATGGAGTCGGCGAGTTCGGCGAGACTCTCCTCATCGAAATCCTTGCGGGGCTGGTAAGGGTTGGTCTCTATGTCCTTTATTTTGAGTTTGCCTATTTCCGTAGCTAGGGCGGGTGTGTTGGCCGGTGTGCCGAGCAACGAGCCCAATCCGCGTCCGAGTGCTTCTTTTTTAGCCATAGAAGTGAGTGTTATTGTTGGTTTTTAGTAATAATTTCGCGAGCCAAGTTAAGATAATTGACGGACCCTGTGCAACTTGCGTCGTACATAATTATCGTCTCGCCATGACTTGGGGCTTCGCTGAGTTTTGTGTTGCGGTAGATAAGTGTGTCGAACACCATACCTTGGAAGTGGGTGCGCACGTCCTCAACCACCTGACGGGCCAAGCGCAGACGCGAGTCGAACATCGTTATCACTATGCCTTCTATCATAAGGTCGGTGTTGAGGTGTGTCTGCACAATTTTTATTGTGTTGAGCAGTTTTCCCAGACCTTCGAGGGCGAAATATTCGCTCTGCACGGGTATTATCACCGAGTCGGAGGCTGTGAGGGCGTTTACGGTAATCATGCCCAGCGACGGCGAGCAGTCGATGATGACGTAGTCGTAGTCGTCCTTAACTTCGGCGAGGGCGTTTTTCATATAGAACTCCCTGCGTGGCTGTTCCACAAGTTCCACTTCGGCACCCACAAGGTCGATGCAGGTGGGCAGCACGCTAAGGTTGGGTGTTGTGGTTTCCACAATGCAGTCCTTGGCTTTCACTTCGCCCATTATGCATTTGTAAGTGCCGTAGGTTGTTGCCGAGTCGGGGTCCACCCCCACCCCCGATGTGGCGTTGGCCTGAGGGTCGGCATCGACGAGCAGCACTTTGTTTTCGAGCACCGCAAGGGCGGCACCCAGATTGATAGCCGTGGTTGTTTTCCCAACTCCACCTTTCTGATTTGCTATTGCTATTATTTTTCCCATAGGACTATCTTTTTAAAATGTTCTTTTTCAGAAATTTGTGTCTATCGATGATATGTCGTCCAATATTTTTTCGTCGTCGTCGCGGAAATTTTTCTTGGGCTGCTGTTCCTCTTCGGGTTCTTCGGGCACTTCACCTGTCTCCACGAATTTCAAAGCTACATTGAGGCCGTTGGCAAATTTCTCGAAATCTTCGGGATAGAGGAACATTTTGCTTTTGTCGTAATAAAAGCGTCCTGTCTGTTCGTCGAAATTTTTGCGGCTTTCGGTGATAGTTATGAACTTATCCCCTGCACGTGTCTCTTTCACATCGAAAAAATATGTGCGTTTTCCTGCTTTGACTACTTTCGAAAATAGTTCTTCTCTTTCTCTGTTGTTTGATTCCATCTCTTATTTTTTTGGTTTCTTTATCTATAATCTCTTTTTTAAATATTTTTCAGCTGTTGCTGCCGAATTTCTTGTGTGTCATTATCTCAAGAATCATGTCGTCGGTCTCGTTCATGCCCTCCTTGCCTATCTTGCACACGTTCTGTATCGAGCGGTCGGTGTCGGCTTCGGAGAGTCCGTCGGTTTCGTCAACCACTTTGGTGTGCAGAGCCAGCTCGGCGGTTACAAATGCCGAGTAGATGCCTGTGGCAACTTTCAGCGCGCAGCTGGGCTTGGCACCGTCGCAGAGCATTCCCGTAAGGGTGTTTATCATGTTTTTGATGGCGAAGGTTATCTGCCTGTAGTCGCCGCCCTGCATATAAGTCAATGCCGAAGTCACGCCAATGGAGGCGTTCACCACACCGCATAGTGCCGAAAGACGTCCGATACCGTGTTTCACGTAAATCGACATCAGATGACTCATTATCAGTCCGCGGGTGATTGTCTCTTCCGAACAGTTTTTCAACTTGCCGTACTCGTAAACGGGAATGGTGCAGGCTATGCCTTGGTTGCCGCTGCCCGAGTTGCTGAACACAGGCACCGTACAGCCGTCCATACGCGCGTCGGAGGCGGCGACGGTCTTTGCCACGGTGGTATGCACCACGTCGCCGTTGGCCATGTTCATCAGCAGTTTGCCTGTGGTGAGGCCGTAGTCGCCAGCAAGTCCACGGTCGGAGGCCGACATGTTGTATTTCACGGTATCGTTGATAAACGAAATCTCGTCCAAGGGTGCCGTGGTGGCGAAATCGTACACCTTGCGTGCCGAAAGTTCCACTTCACAGTCGTTGTCGCTGTCGCTGGAGGCTACGGGCTTATGCTCGTACAGCACTTCGCCGTTTTTCGACACATGCACAAAGCAGGTGTGCTGTCCTGCAATGATAGCCGTAGCGGTGTCGTTGCCTTTGGCACACACGCATTCGATATACAGCTTGTCGCAGTTGTCCTTGACGGAGATCTCGATGTCGTCGCGATGCTGTTCGAGCCATTGCTTGGAGACCTCAATCTCGTCCGCACCCATGTCGAGCACTTCGAGTTTGCGTTCCGATTTACCTTTAGTAACGCCCATTGCCACAGCCACCGGCAGACCTATCATGCCCGTACCGGGGATTCCCACGCCCATGGCGTTTTTGAAGACATTCTTGCTGAGATAAAGCTGCACTTTGTCGGGCTGGGTGCCGAGGGTCTCGCGTGCCTTTGCCGCAGCCAGGGCCACAGCGACAGGTTCGGTGCATCCTGTTGCCAGAACCACCTCGCGATGCATCAGAGCTATTATTTTCTGTCTTTCCGCGGTATCCAAACCCATAGTGCGTTATGCTTTATTTGTTGTATATTTTCTGCCAGTTTTTGTATTCGCGGTTTTTCCAGTCGCCGTTGTGGTATACGTAGGATGCTATCAGCGGTATCACTGTGGTGCCTTCGGCGTAAACCATCTGCTGCAGCTTTTCGCTGACTTTGCCCCACGATCCGGCCTCGAGCAGTGTCGAAGACGAGCAGGCACCGTCGCGGACGTCGGCAACGGTTATCTGGATGGCATATTTATGCATTGGCACGTCGTAGCCGAGGATTTCGGCGCAAACCACGGTGTCCTGTGCGAAGTTCTTGGGAGTGCCGCCGCCAACCATGAACAGTCCTGTTTCGGGGGCTGCCATCTTGATTTCGGTGAGTTCCACAAAGTCGCGCACGGAGTCGATGGAGACGTATTTCTCGCCTTTGTGTGTGCGTTCCCACTGGTGTTTGCCAATGCCGAAACCGGCGGAGGAATCGCTGAAAGCGGGGCAGAAAATAGGCACGCCGCATTCGTAGCAAGTCTGTATGAGGCTGTCCTTTTTCACGGCACGACCGTCGTGCAGCCATTTGCCGAGCTCGTGGATGAACTCACGCGAGGAATAAGGACGGGGCTCCAGCATATTGGAGAGCTCGTAGGTAGCGTTGTCGCAAGCCTGAAGCTCTTCCTCGTCGATATATGTATCGTAGATGCGGTCGATGTAAAGTTCGCGGAGAGTGGTGTCTGGAATGACGTTCTCTTTCTCGCCGATATAGTGTTTGAAACCGAGGGCTTCGAAGAGGTCCATGTCGATGATGGAAGCGCCGGTGGAAACCACCACGTCGACCATTTTGTTGCGGACCATGTCCACATACACCTGCATACATCCTGCGGCCGAAGTGGAGCCGGCTATGGTAAGGATGTTGGTGCAGTCCTTTTCGGCTATCATCTGCATAAAAATGTCGGCGGCGCGGGCTGTGTCGCGCGAAGTGAACGACATATTACGCATAGCGTCTATCAATTGTGTCGAATCGTAACTTTTAATGTCGATATGTTTCACGACATCTTTCAGTAAATCTCTCTTTTCCATTTATTTACGTATTATTTATTGATAACAGAGTTTGCACAAATATACGCTTTTTTTTTGACATTTTTGCAATAAAAAAAGCCTGCTACAAAAAACATTTTTGTGCAGGCTTTAATTCTAATTGTTATACAATGATTTGCTATTTCCTACCTAACAATTGTCACAGAACCTCTTTGGACTTTCTTGTCACCCGTGTTTGTGGTGTAGTAGAGCACGTAGGCGTAGGCTCCCATGGACTGTACGCGGCCTTTGTATTTGCCGTCCCAGCACTCGGTTATAGTTTTGGAATGATACACCTGCAAACCGTTGCGTGTGAATATGCTCAGTTCGTAACTTTTCAGCAATTCGGGGTGGTTGCACACCACGCAGAACCTGTTGTTGTCCGACTGGTCGGGGGCTATGGCTGTGGGCATAACAAATTTCACTGTTTCTTCCGGAGTAGGAGGAGTTACTGTGTCGGGGTTAGTGCCGGCCCTCATTTTATTGTTGTTAGCCGGTTGCACTGGCTGAGTCTGTGCAGTAGTGGCAGTGGTTGTTGCAGCGACCGTGGTACTTGCAACAGTATTGGCAACTTTTTGGGGCTGCTCTGCAACAGTTGTCGGAGTTACATACTTTTCAGCATTGGCGGCGACGGTACTCTTTTCGGGAGTCGTTAAGTTGGCTTGAGGAGCCATCTCTGGGGTGGCAGTAACTGTTTCGGTATTTTTTTTGCTTTCGGGCACCTTGGCGACAGCCTTGGCAGACTGTTGTTCTTCTTTGGCATGAAAGATCTCCGCATCGGTGGCAACCTCATTGGCAGGTGTTGCCGATACAGTTTCCATCGTTGTAGCCTGTGCCACTTGGACATCGGCTTGGGACGGGGTGTTGTTTGAATTGTTCAAAAGGATAAAGGCGGCAACGCCACCGGCAACGAGCAAGGATGCGGCAACGCCGATTTTTCTTGCTTTCACAACGGCGTTGTGGCGCTTCACATCCGACATCACTTTTTCCCACATCTCAGGTGCCGGTTGCTCCTCGTAGTTTTCAAACATGTTTTTAAAAAAGTTACTCATATCTTTTATCTTTTTTAAATGACTTTTTCATCAATAAAATACACAAAAACCTAGAAACAAGACTGTTAGATGACGCAAAACGCGCTAACGCACAAGTCCTCTTCTTTGGCTTGACTTCTTGTAGACACGTTCACGCTCATTTTGTTACACATTTTCTTATTTTTTTGTTTGTATAAATTATTTTCTGTTTTTATTATTTTTTTTCGTTTTATTATTCATAATGATTCTCCAGCCTTTTCCGCAACATGTTTTTGGCACGGGCCAGACACACGCGGGCGTAGCTTTCGGTCATGCTCATGGCGTCGGCGATTTCGTTATAGTCGTAGCCTTCCACCTCGCGCATGTTGAAAATAGTGCGGTACATATCGGGCAGCGACTCGATAGCCTTGAGCAGTTCGCTCACGGTGAAACCAGCATACACATCGTCGTCGCTTTGGGTATCGTTGAGGATTTCCATGTTATCCTCAGCACATTTTTTACTTACCACGCTGGCTCGCAATGCGTTAAGGGCAGTGTGCACCATTATTGTACGCATCCATGTAAAAATGGAGCTGTTGCCCTTGAAAGAGTCGATTTTTGTAAGAACTTTCACAAATCCGTCGTGGAACACGTCTTCAGCAGCGGCCTGCGAACCCATATAACGGCGACATACGGCAAGCATCTTTGGCGCATACAACTCATAGAGTTTCTTCTGTGCCAAAGGATCCTGCTTCTTGCAAGCCTTGATGAGTTCAATTTCCTCGGCGGTCATAGATATGTGTATATTAAAATATTGACACTCAAAACTTTTATTTGCTACAAATTACTTTGCTACTACAATTTTCTTTGTTGCCCTGATTTTGTCGCCCACAACTTTTATATAATACACTCCGTTGTTGAAAATCGACAGATCCAGTTGTACCGGTGTTTCGGCTGTCATCATTCCTTTGGCGAGGAGTCGTCCAGCCATGTCATACAAGAAATAGTCGGCGGCACCGGCGTTGGATAAAGTAAGGTTTATGATATCCGATGCTGGATTGGGGTAAACCGAAAAATCCTGGTCATCGGCCGCAGCGATAGAGAGTCTCTCCGAGAAGGTGACATAAAGCACGTGCGGAGCGGTAACATTGTTAATTGTAAACGGATTTGTCCTGTGCTGCAGTTGGTAGTCGACATAAATTTCATTGATTTGGTAACCATTGTCGGGCACTATGTCGAAAGTGATGCTTTCGCCGTCGGGCACAGCCACGCTGTTTTGGGCGTTGCCCGGCGACACAGTACCGTGGCCGTCGGTAGTTACGGAAATAAGATGTACGTTCACCACCTTGATATTGTCCACAGAAAGCGTCTGTCCGCCATAACGTCCGTCGAGGGCAATAAGATAGTCGTTTGATGTGTTAGGCAACGGTATGGAGAAATGCTGCCATGTGGGTATGTCGTTGAAGAACATGCGCAAGGTCTGCCATTGGTACATGTCGGCGGTGCGGTATTTTACCACAAGGGTGTCGATACGAGGCACTATAGTGGAGTCGTTAATAGTGTCGTAACGTAAAGCATTGCGCACGTCGAGGAGCAGGACGAGGTTGCTGTTGCCCTCGAGGTTGAGCGGGGATATCCTCATCTGCGCCGAGCCCGATGTTACAGTTGTGCCTGTGTCGGCCATCAGCGACATGAAAGCGTTGTAACCTTCGTATTCTTTCTGCCACGACACACCGCCCTGATTGTCGAACTGCCAGCAGTCAAGTGTGCCAACGGCGAATTGGAAAGTCTCGCTATATGGGAACAGATGGTTGGCACACAGTGTGGTGGCGCTGCAGGCAAGTCCCGATGTGTAAGTAGAGTCGTTGAGCATAGAGTATAAGCGGAAGTAGTAAGTTGTATGCGGCTGTAAATCCGAGCAAAGGGTGTGAATATCAAACAATTTGTATGCTATCACTTTTTCGCCTGTGGCAAGAGTGTCGCCGACGGCGTAAACCTTATTCTGTGGTGTGGTGAAGTTGTTGGTGTCGTTTACCACAATCATCACCTCCTGACCGCCGAAGGGAGTCCACGACAGCTGTATTTTGCTTCCGCTGATGCCTTCGCCGCTGAATGCCGACGCTTCGGGAGTGCAGCCGTTTTTGTAAACAAACGATACGGTATTGTCATAAGTGTTTTCGCCAATGTAGGTAAGATAATGGCCCGAATTGGCGCCTGCCCACGATATCAGTGCCGGCGTGGTGGTGTCGTTGAGGATATGTGAGTGGGTGGTGCCGGGAAATGGGGTATTGCCGTTGTCAACGCCAGTGTATGTATTAACCGGACCTGTGGGGATGCGGTTGTGCGATGCTGCGGAGACAACATAAAATTTCTGAGGGTGTGTGGCATTTACCGCGCCTCCCATCATAAGGTCGGCGTGGGCGTGATACACTATCATTCCATGGCCGAGCAGTCCGCGGTCGAAGTTTATCAGCTGACGGTTTTCGATAACATAGTATTCGCCCGGCGTGGTGGTATTTAATTTGTAGAACGACGACGAATCGGTGCTAGCAGGCAGCAAAGTATAACAGATAGGCGAGGAGATAGTTTTTAAGGTTGTCCATTTATATATTTCGCTCTTTGTGTAGGGATTGTGGTGTGCAGGAGAAGCGCCGCCCATATTCCAACTGCCACTGGCCATTATGTCCCACTTGCCCGTGCCAGGGAATTGTCCGTTAGAGCCTTCGTAGTCGGTGTCGTAGAAATCGGGGGCACCGAACACATGGCCTATTTCGTGGCAGATAACGCCAATTTTAGTGAGTGTGTTGCCATACGAGCCTCCGAACTCCGGTGAGCATGAATAGGTATTTATGGTGGTGTTGTTCTGAGTTATGGGATTGAACAGATTCCATTTGTGCGACCATATGCAGTCGGCGCCGCCGCCGGCTTCCTCGCCGTATCCGGCAAAAAGGATATGCACACAGTCGACAATGCCGTCGCCGTCGTTGTCGTAATCGGAGAAATCAATATGCGGCGCTGCGGCCATTATTGCTTCGGTGGCAAAAGCCTGATAGCCCATGCTTTGGTTGTCGTTGCGTCCATAGTAACCGGCATTGCTGTCGCACACGTAGGGTCCCATCACATCGGCGGTGAGGTTGAGTTGTCCGTAAGAGTTTTCGTAATAAAAATCGTGGACACTGCCGTAATTGCCCATTAGCGTATAATTCACCTCGTTGAACAAAGCCTTTACCATAGGACGGAGCATGGTGAAACGTAAGTCCTGAAATCCCATGAGGATGACAAGGATTTTTCTGTTGCCGGTAATACCTCCCGCACTTTTCTGCGATTTTGCCGACAAATCGTCCTTAATATCCCAAAGGGAGAGCAAGGCATTTATCTGCATCTGGCTATAACGCAAATTCTTGGGTGTATTTTCGAGAAAATGTACTACCTGCGGGGTACGGTATTCCACGTCGGTGGCCACGAAATCGGAAGGCACCATATTACCCATTGCGTCCTTGGTTGCATAAACGAAATATCCGTCGTTGTTGGTTACAAGCGAATATCCGTCGACGGTTTCGGCCCAGTGCACACGTTCGTCGCCTTTGAGGTAAAGCATAACGGTTGTGCTTTTGTCGGGCTGCATGAATTTTATCAATTCGGGATATGCTATCACGGCTGTGGCCGATTTGCACACCAGATACAATAATATTGCAAATACAAGTATTTTTTTCATGTCTGCGGTTTGTTCTTCACAAAAAAAGGGAAGTGTGTCGCCGTGGACACATCTTCCCTTTTTGGGATAATGAAGCAAATTATTTTATAATAAGTGTTTCTGTTTTCTGGTAACTGTCGTTTTGGAATCTAACGAAATACATGCCCGATTTGAGATTCTCGGTGGAGATGGTCTTGTTTTCGTAGCCCTGCATCGTTCCGTTGATCATAGCCTTGCCCGTGATGTCGAACACTGTGTAGGTGGTCTCGCTGTCGTTGCCTTCGATTTTGAAGGAAACCGACGATTTGGCAGGATTAGGATAGATGGTGATGTGAGGATTGATGGCGGTTGCCTCCTCAACGGATACGCTGCCCTGACTAACTCTTATGTCGTCGATACAAACGCCCCTACCCTTCTTCACTGTTGCGATGAAAGCGATTTGGTAATAATCGGAAAGGTTGGGAAGGTTGAGTTCAACTTCTGTCCAAGCGTTCACACTCTTGTTGAAAGTTGCTATCGGAGTCCAGCCTTCGTCGTACGACGAGCGGTAAGCCACCGTAAGGATGTCCTGATAGGCGGTTAATTTGTTGTTGAAATATCTGAATTTAACATTGGCCTGGGACACCGACGACAGGTCGATGGGTTCCGAAATCAGAGTGGCCTGATTGCCAGAAAGGTTAAGATCTGTGATATTGCAATAAGCATTGTAAGGTGCTGAATAAGCCGAGGATGGCGACGATCCACCGTTGCCGGCACCAAATTTCCAGCTAACGGATGCGTTTGTGCTTTCCTGTGTCCAGCACGAAGGTATGGTATTGGTGGGGAAATTCTGAGTGTAGTCGATAGATGCAGCAGCACAATAAGGAGTAGTTGTGTTGCAAGTAACACCGGCCGACCAAGTGGGAGTGTTGGAAAGTTTTGTGAAAAGTTTGTAACGATAGGTGGTTCCTGCTGTAAGGCCTGTATGTGCAAACGATGTAGCATCGCCAATATAAAGCACTGTGCCACCGCCTGTTATAGACTGACCAACTGTGTAGCTACCCGAAGGTGTTCCAAATGTGCCGTTGGCGGAATACACCAGCATAACTTCCTGAGCGCCGAAAGGACGCCATTTCACATTCACCTGGGTACGGCTGTGTGCCATGGCTCTTACATTTGAAGCTTCGATACTGGCGCCATTGAAGATAAAACTAATGGTGTTGAGAGTGGTGTTTTCTGTGATATTGGTTACAGGTTTGTTTGTATTGTTGCCAGCCCATGATTGAGCCGAAGGTGTGGAGGCATCGGTGAAATATGTTTTGCGCGAAGCTCCCGGGTAAGGACAAGCCATAGTGTTGATGTTGCCGTACGAGCTGGGGTCGCTGGAAGGACGAGCCGTGGAAAGACCTGCACAAACAGGATAGAAACGTTGCGGGTGGTTGACGTTGTTATTCTGGCTGGAGGGAGAAAATTGGGAATGGACGTGGAAGATGATAAGTCCGTGTCCGGGCAGCGAGCCGTCGAATCCGAGCTGCTGACGGTTTTCGAGCAGATAATATTCGTTGTTGGTAGTGGTGGAAATTCTGAATATCGAAGCGGAGTCGGAAGAAGAGGGATAGAGCACTACAGAGCGGGCCGTGGTAAGTTCCTTGGGTGTAGCCCATCCATAGGTGAAGCATTTGGAATAGGGGTTGTGGTGCGAAGGCTGGTTGCCGCTAAGTCCGCCAGAGGAGCCGTTCCACGAACCAGACGACATGATGTCCCACTCGCCGTTGCCGGGATAGCCTGCAGTACCGGAACCGCCATGGTTGTTGTCGACATCGTAGTAGTCGGGGGCACCGAATACGTGGCCTAACTCGTGACAGATAACGCCCACTGTGGTCATTACGGAGCCAGAACTGCCGTGCAATTCGGGTGAGCAGGAATAAGTCTTTGCGTAAACGCCGTTGCTGTAGATCGGGTTTTGCAGAGTGCCTTTGTGCGACCAGATGCAGTCAGCACCGCCACCTGCTTCCTCGCCATAGCCGGCAAACATGATATGCACGCCATCGACGTTGTTGTCGCCGTCGAGGTCGTACTGCGAGAGATCCACGCCGTCGTTAATGGCAGCCTGTATGGCCTCGCGGGCAAATGCCTGGGAGTTGCCGCTGGAATTGCTGCCGTAGTAGGCTATGTTTTGCGAAAGCTGATACGGACCAACAACATCGAAAGTGAGGTTCATCTGGCCGTATGAGTTTTCGTAATAGAAATCGTGAACGCTACCGCGCATGGTGGCGTTGTTGTAGTTCACCTGATTGTATAATTTCTCGAGGGTAGTCTTACTTTTGAGGAACTGTTTATTGGAGAAACTCACCAAAATAACAAGCAGACGTGTGTTGCCATGAGTTACGTCGAGAGACTTCTCACCTCTCTTCAAACCCGATTGCACATTGGGATTATCGTTTGTCATATTCCACAAAGTACGCATGGCATTGCACTGCTCCGGGCTGTAGCGAAGGTGTTTGGGGGTGCTTTCGAGGAAAGCCACCACTTCGGCCGAACGGTCGACAATTTCGGTAGCGCGGTACTGGCCGGGCATCATTCCGCCGTTTTCGTCCTTTACTGCATACACGAAGTATCCTTCATTGTCGTACATCAGCGAATAACCGTCCATGGTTTCGCCCCAGCAGAAACGTTCGTCACCAAACAAGTATATTTTGAGTTTGGTCTTCTGGTCGGGTTGTGTGAAGTTTATCACGCCCGGATAGGCTATTACTGCAAAAGCACCGCTGAAAAAAGCGAATAACAATGTTGCAAGCACTACTATTTTTTTCATTGTATACTGATTTTTAATAGTTTATAAATTATTTTCGGTCTTTATTTTAATTTTTGACGGATGCAAAGATACGTTTTTTTTTCGAAAACTGAAAGACAAAAGGCGTCTGATTACAGCCCTGCTTTTCGTTTTTAACATTGAGATAATATGGTTTACCGACATATTTTCAAAGGATTGCAACGTTTTTCTTTAAAAAGTGCAACACATATTTTTATGAAATCGGATTGGGCATAAAAAAATTGCGGCGGATTTTGAAAAATCCGCCGCAATACCAATTAACCAATTATCTATCAACTAATAATTTACCACAGTTGTGCCTGATTTTCGGGTGCGAGGTACATTTTATCGCCTTCCTTGATGTTGAACGCTTTGATGAAGGCTGCGATGTGCGGCAGGGTGCCGTTTACGCGCCAGCGTCCGAGGGAGTGCACGTCCTCGGTGGTGAGACGCTGTATCTCTTCGTCGCGGATGTTGCTTGCCCAAACGGTGGCGTAGGCTATGAAGAAACGCTGTTCGGGGGTGAAACCGTCCATCTTGTCGGCGTTCACCTGTCCGGCTTTGATGGCGTTCTGCATAGCAACATAGGATATCTGCAGACCTCCGTTGTCGGCAATGTTCTCGCCAAGGGTGATTTTGCCGTTGGCGTAGGTTTCGGGGTTGTCGAGCACTTTGATGGCGTTGAACCAATCGACAAGCACTTGTGCGTGGTCTTTGAAATTCTGGGCGTCGCCAGGCAGCCACCAGTCGCTGAGGTTGCCGTCCTTGTCGTACTGACGGCCTTGGTCGTCGAAACCGTGGGTCATCTCGTGTCCTATCACAACTCCTATGGCGCCGTAGTTAACAGCGTCGTCGGCGTTCATGTCGAAGAACGGGGGCTGCAGTATGCCTGCGGGGAAGCATATCTCGTTGGTGCTTGGGTTGTAGTAGGCGTTGATGGTCTGCGGTGTCATCTGCCATTCGTCGCGGTCGGTGGGTTTGTCGATTTTGCTAACCATATAGGCGAGGTCGAACTGGTTGGAACGCAGCACGTTGGCAAAATAACTGTCGTTTTCCACCTTGAGTGTGGAGTAGTCACGCCATTTGTCGGGATAACCGACTTTTATCAGTATGGCGTCGAGTTTTTCGGTGGCTTTCTGCTTGGTGGTGTCGTTCATCCAAGTGGCCTCTTTGATACGCACTTTGAAAGCGTCCTTGAGGTTGTTTACAAGGGTGAGCATGCGTTCTTTGGCGGCGGCGGGGAAGTATTTCTCCACATAGAGCTGGCCCACAGCCTCGCCCAAAACGCCTTCCACAGTGCCTGTTACGCGTTTCCAGCGGGGACGCATCTCCTCACGTCCCGAAAGGGTGCGGCCGTAGAATTCGAAACTTTCGTTGGTGAAATCGTCGCTGAGGAATCCGGAGGCGGTGTTGATCACGTTCCAAGCCAGATAGCATTTGAGGTCGTCGATTTTGGCGGTGGCGAGAACACGTCCCACTTCCTGAATATATTCGGGCTGTGCCACGTTGAGGGATTTCATCTCGGGCAGGCCGATAGCTTTGAAATAATCGCCGAAGGGGAAGTTCTTGGCCAGTGCCTGTGTCTCATCCAAGGTCTTTTTGTGGAAAGTCTTGTGAGGATCGCGGAGAGTTTCTTTATCGTACTGGGCTTTGGCCAGACGCATCTCGATAGCCATCACCTTGTCGGCGAGGAATTTGGCATCGGCGTCGATAAGTTTGTCGAAACCAGCGAGTTTGAACATATTGGCAATCATCTGGGTGTATTTGGTGCGGAGCTCCTGATTACGTGCGCCTGTGCCCACGTAGTAGTCGCGGTCCATACCCAGTCCGGCCTGCCACATCCAAGCGATGGTCATCTTGCTGTTGTCGTGGTCGGGTTCGGCGAAGATACCGAAGAAGGGGTCGATGCCGTTCTGGTGCAGTTTGATGATTTCGGCGTTGATGCCGGCGGCATCCTTAATGACCACTATCTCGTCGAGCCATGGTTTGAGGGGTTTGGCACCCTGTTTCTGCAGAGTTACGCTGTCCATGCCCATATTGTAGATGGTGGCGATTTTTTCGGCGTTGGAGCCTTTATCGTTCTTTGCTTTGGCAATCTCCTCAATGAGTTCCTTAAGCTGTTCGCGGTTTTGTTCGGCGAGCTTGTCGAAAGCACCGTAGCGCGAATACTCTGCTGTGAGGGGGTTGTTCTTCATCCATCCGCCGCAGGCGTACTGGTAGAAGTCGTCGGCGGGGTTGGCGGTGGTATCCATATTGCTGAGGTCGATACCGGAAGTAAGTTCGGGAGTCTGACTCTCGTTTTTGTTGCCGCAGGCGGCAAATAATGTTACTGCCATAACTGTGCTGTAAAATAATATACGTTTCATCTTTTTTTGTTGTTTTCTGTGTGAACTGTGATCAGTGAACTGTGATAATGATTGGGGTGTTTTTTCTGCCGCCCCTTCAGGGCTCATTTGTCTTGGGTGTGTCTCTTTTACGGGGGCTTACGCCCCCGCCTATAGTCTGTCGCCCCTTCGGGGCTCTTTTCTCCGCTCCTTCGGGGCTATCTACTGACTACCGACCGCTGACCACTGACCACTAAAAAATTACCAATTTAAAATTTTATACAAATCGAACATTTCGGGGTTGGGGACGAGCTTGCGTGCGGCCTCGTAGTCGGCGGGGGTGATGTAGTCCATGATGTTTTCCACGTAGGTCATCACTTCGTCGGTGTGCACGTCGAGCTGACGCGGAGGAATCTTGCCTGTGGCGGGGTCCTGCAAATCCTTGAGGTACAGCGGTTTCACCGTACCGTTGGCGTCGGCGTACACCATACATCCCGTGCAACCCTGTTTGTAGAGGGTCTTCACCCCTATTCCCAGACGGGTGCAGTAGGTTAGGTCGTAGGCGATGGGGGTATTGCAACGCACTTCGTAGCCTATCTCCACAGGACGGCATTTCAGCTTGAGTTTCAGCTCTTTGGCACGTTCCTCGAGCAGGTTGTTGAAGATATTGGCTTTGGACACCTTGCCCAGTTCAGGATGACCGTGGGCGTCGTAGGTGAAATTGACTTTGGTCTTGGCCA
>DBXF01000093.1:20547-28087 GCA_002309295.1 Bacteroidales bacterium UBA1219
ACAATCTTGCGTTTGAGGATGCACGAGATGACCATATTGACGATTTTGTCGAGGGTTATCTCGGTTTGGTCGAAAAATTCAGGCACTATCACCATAGGATAGTGGCAGGCGCTGGCGATGCCGAAAGCCAGATGTCCGGCGGAGCGTCCCATGGCGCATACCACGAACCAGTTCTCGCTGGTGCGGGCGTCCTCCATCACCGTAGTGCCGATGATGGTGCCCTGTGCCTTGGCCGAGTTGAAACCGAAAGTGGGTGTGGATTCGGGCAACGGCAGGTCGTTGTCGATGGTCTTGGGGACGTGGATGTTGGCGATGGGGTAATGCTTGACCTCGAGGAACTTGGCAATGCGGTTGGCGGTGGAGGCGGTGTCGTCGCCACCCACGGTAACCAGCAGTTTCACGTTGTTTTCGGTGAAGAAAGCAAGGTTGAAGTTGTTCTCGAAATCGGCGTCGGTGGGTTTGAAACGGCTCATTTTGAGCATGGAGCCGCCGCGGTTGAAGATGTCATCGGCCATAAGGAAGTCGATGTCCACAGTACGCGGATTGTTGGTAAAAAGTGCCGAATAACCGCCGTGGAGACCTATCACGCGGTAGCCGTCGCGCAGGAAAGCCTTGGCCACGCTGCCCACAACGGTGTTCATTCCCGGGGCGGGACCGCCGCCCGTAAGTATTGCTATTGACTGTTTCATTGTTAGTTACGTTATAATGATTATTAATATTCGTAAAACAAAGGTACGAAAAAAAATCGAGAACTCACAACCTTTTCATTTCTTCAGCCACACATACGTCTCGCCGTCGTTGAAGAAGGCGGGCTCCACCATGCGAATGCGGGGCGAGCGCAGACGGGCACGTATGGCGTCGCGCAGGGCCGTGCCGCGGTTGTAGCCGTGCACCACCACGATTTTCTCCGTCCCCAGCGGCGCACGATCAATAAAACTCTGCACACGCTCTAAGGCGTCCTCTACAAAAAGTCCGTGGATGTCGATTGTTAGTTCTTTGGACATGGGTCTGAGGTCTGAGGTCTGAGGTCTTTTTAATTACTAATTACTAACTACTAATTATCTAAAATCTCTGTTCTATTCCAACTTCCAGTCTTGGCAGTTCTTCGAAATATTTCTCGGGGGCATCGAATTCCTTGTTCAGCCCGCTCAGGCGGTAACGGCCGTAGATGCCGAAAAACGACACGTTGAAACGTGTTACCACGCCCCAGTCCCACGGCGAGGCGAAACGCAGGCCGTTGTAACGCACCCGCTGACTGCGATAATCGTCGGTGCCGTCGAATTTTAGACTGTAGCTCTGGAAATTCAGCGAGCCGTACACGCCCAAATCCCAGCGAATTTCGCCCAATTCGCCGAAAGTGGCAAAACGTATCCTCTGGAACAGCTCCAAGTCGAAACCGCGTTCTATCAGACGTTTGGAATCCACGTCGGCCATCGCCTCCTCGGGCAGACCGAAAGCTGCGTCGAAATTGGTGCAGATGTCCTTCACCGGCTTGTAGTTGCGACGGTGGTAATCCAGCCCTATGCCAATCTTGTAAACTTTGGATACGGGGAACACGATGGCGGCACCCATGGTGTAGGCTGGCAGCCAGTTGCGCAGGTCGCTGTTGCCGTCGTTCACCACCGAGCCGAACTGGAAGAAGACATCCCACTCTGGACGTTTATCCTTGCCGAAAGGCTCGTCTTCCTGCGAGCGTGACAGTGCCGCTTTTGGTGAAAACGCAAATTTTTGTCCGCTCAATACGAACACATTGTCCGTCAGCATAGTATCCCGCATCGTTCCATTAAAAGTATATGAAGCCGAATATCCTTCGATGGAGATATTTGCCGTGTAGCCGGCACATCCATTCTTATTTATCCAAATGATTTTTGCAGAGTCGTAGCAGTTTATTTTATACTGGCTATATTGTGTAAGCCTTCCGTCGGGACGTTGCAGGTTGCAGAACACGTTGACAGATTTTTTTGAGATATCGGAAACGACATAAACCCAATTCGAGTCCTCCCTGAAATGGAAAGTGGGCTTGGGTTGGGTGTTCTCGCCAAGGAAATATGTGGCCTGCGGAACGCCGTAGCCATAGGCGTAGTCGAAATAGGGAT
The DNA here is from genome assembly GCA_002309295.1 of Bacteroidales bacterium UBA1219. GTDB lineage: Bacteria > Bacteroidota > Bacteroidia > Bacteroidales > P3 > UBA1219. The sequence goes on from DBXF01000093.1 coordinate 22,644, forward strand.
AGAGGTCGGCGGAACGCTCTATCTCGAATTTCATCTGCATGGCGGTGTATCCCTTGCGGCACTGCCAAGCGCAGGCGGCGAAGCCCGAAGTGAGCGGCGTGGCAAAGGAGGTGCCATACGAGTCGTCGATACCCAGCGAAGTGGTGGCGCAAAGGGTGTGGCCGAAATTGCACACATTGGGTTTCATACGTCCGTCGGCGGTGGGACCGTAGGAGCTGAACGAGATATGGTTGTATTTTTCGAGACTTGCGTCGATACCGCCAACGGCAATGACGCTATCCGCATCGGCGGGAGTGATGATGGTATTCCAGCGGTCGGTGGCTTCGTTGCCAGCGGCGTTGCACACCAGCATACCTTTACGTGCGGCAAGGTTGGCGGCTTTGGCCACCACCGAAGTGCCGTCCATATCCTTGGTGTAGTGTCGTTCTTTGCCGTAGCCGAGCGAGCTGCTGATGATGTCGGCGCCGTTCTTGTCGGCCCATTCCATAGCCATGGCCCACCACACTTCCTCTTTGGCGGGCTCGGTGTTCACCTCGGTACGTGCCAGCAGGAACTCGGCCCCGGTGGCAAGTCCCAGCTGCATGGTGTCGTTTTTGCCGGCAATGCAGCTAAGCACCATGGTGCCGTGTTTGTTCCAGCCATAGACGTCGGCTTTCTTTTTGGGGAAATTCCACGTGGCGATGATACGTTTGTTGTCGCGAAGATGTTTGAAAACAGGATGTACGTCGACCTTGGGGAAACCGCCGTCGAACACAGCAATGCGTATGCCCGTGCCGTCGATGCCTTTGGCCACGAACCTCTCCCCTTTCATGCGGCGCAGCTGCGGCGTCACGCCCAGCGACCACAGGTTGGTGTCGCGGTAACCCCATTCGGCCTCACAGCTTGCCAGCTGCATATTACTTTCGATAGGCAGAATCCTGCTTACAAAGGGCATTTCTGCGATGACGGCAATCTGCTCGGGGGTGGCGCCCACGCCCACAGCGTTGAGCCAGCGCGACTCGCCTACGAAATCTTCGCAAACGCCCTCAACCTGCGACACGTAGCCGCCGTTGAGCGGAAAATTGGTGCTGTCCATCAGCGAAACACCGTTCATGCGGTAACGCTCAACAGCCTTGGCATCGAAATACTCGTAAGGGTTGAAAGTGCTTCCAGCCTTGTTTTTGAAAAACACCCAATAATAGTCCTGTGCCTGTGCCAAAGCCAGCACAAACACCGACAAAACCAAAGTTATAACCTGTTTTTTCATAAAAATCTATTTATCAATTAATTACAAAATTTCATATCTTTTGAGACGCGCTACAGCACGTCTCTACATCACAGTTCACTTTCTAATCACTAATCACTAATCACTAATCACTAATCACTAATCACTAATCACCAATCACTAATTACCAACTATTAACTATTAATTATTAACTATTAATTATTTACATCCCTCACCAGACGCACGCTCAAGCCATTGGCGCGCGAACTAGAATTTTGGATGTTTATATTAAGACCCGAAAAAGTAATAGATACCGCTCCGTAACGCGTAGTGCCCGTTGTCGATGACCATAGCGAGCAATCGGTACCTGCACGGGACACCTGCAGTGTGCCCATATTACGGAATCCCGCCGCCGGTATAAACACCGCTCCTGCGGCCTCCATCTGCTGCCACTGCGAGGCATTGTAAATATTGGTCCAGCCCGTGTTTCCGGCGGTAAAAGTCAATCCCGAAGGCAACGTCCACGTATCGGGCAGGATAATCAAGCCGTTGACATTGCCCACACGTCCGAAGCCACATCTCTGTGCCGCATTGGTTCGGGTATAAATAAGATAATACCACTCGTCGTAGGTCAGCGTGCGCCACATTCTCGGTCTGTCGCCGCCATTGGAGATGGCATTGTAAAGACCCCAGTCGTAATAAGTTCCGCTGATATCGGTGTTGGTGGCAGTGCCGAAATTCGAGCCGTTGTTGCCAATCATATACGGCGGTTTGTTGTCGTAGCCGCTGGTACCCCAGCCAAACAGGTCGAACCATCCTGCATATACCGAATCCACAAGGGTGTTGTTGCGGCATATCGTGTCCCATTGGTTGGGGGCAAAACGCCAGACGCCTTGCAGCTCCTCGCCGGTGGCTACACGGTGTTTGCCGTTGTTGCGAAATTGCAGGTTGCCTTTGGAAAAACATACCGTCGACACGTCGGAAACGGAAAATACACCGTTCAAAGATCCAGGGAAAGTGGTATCGAAAACCAAAGTGATGTTCTGACTTGCAGTCTGCGGCTGGACAATCTGCCGACTTTCGTACAGCAAGCCGTTTCGGGACGCATATCCCACAAACGACAACGTGTCGCCCAAAGCGAAACGCTGTGAGGACCGCATTTTTTCGACATCTTTCGCAAAGCCTCTGTACTTTATCGAATTGTTGCCCGATGCGCTTCGGTTGATGATTTTCACCGTTCTGCGTCCCTGTTGGGTGCTAACTGTCAGCAGGTTGACACGTGCCGACCGCATCGAAACGGAGAAATTATGGCATCCGGCTTCGAGGTAAAGCGACGTCGCTGTCACACAACGGCCTTCCAGACTAAACAGCTGCAGTGTCGCCATTCCGCTTTCGGGTATTTCAAACTGCACGAGAGCGGTACCGTTACACGGATTGGGAAACGACTTGACAGCCATTTCCGCAACACCCACAGTGCTCAGCCCCGACGACGAGGCTGTAAGTTCCAGAACGGTGTCGGGATATGTGACCGTCTCAACCCAATTGCGACTCAAATTCTCCACCTCCACGTAGCTGAGTGGCACGTATGCCCCGCCCATAGAGCTGGTAAACCTCAAAGTAACACTCTGAGCCACCGCAAAATTGGTAGCCAACGCCACAAAAACCATCAAAAGAAAACTAATCTTTCTCATTATCAAACAATTAAATCAACACTCACCAATTACTAACTACTAATCACTATTCACTAATCACTATTTAGTTCGGTCTGCTGTTGCTGCGACGGGTATGCTGGTAGGTATATGTGGATTTCATAGTACCACCGTTGTAGTATCTCTCATTAACTTGGAATTTCAAGGTGTTATAAGATAGAATTATCACCTTCCAAGAAACAGTACCCCAATCTTTGTTCGAGAGTGTCAGCGTTTCCCCTTTGTTTTCGAGGTTCCAAGTAAACTCCGATGCGTCGTAGATTGGCGGGTATATTTCGGCTGCATTCATTATCTCCACCTTTGCGGAGCGGTCTTCGTTGAACTGCAGGTCGCGATAGAGGGCGTAGCCGTCTGTATCGAAAACGGTGTCACGGTCGGTGCCAATACGTTCAACACTCACACTCTGATACTCCCAGTTGCCGAGAAGCAACTCTTCGTCGTTGCTCAGCTTGTCGCAACTTGCAAAAGCTATCACCAAAGGCAATCCCAGCAGAACTGCCAACAAAGATTTCTTTACTTTTTTCATGATTTCAAAGTATTAAATATCAGCATTTTAATTCAAATAAAACCGATAACACATACTGCAAAACGGGTTTGCCGTGTGGTTTTATCAATTTATAAAAACGATTAACAGGTGTTTTTATTGCGTTGACAGAAATATTTGTCCACACGCAACACAAAGCCCGTTACTACCAGAATCGGCAGTCAGCGCATCATTTCTTCTTGGCCTGCTTTTTCAGCACTGCCACGGCCTCGTCGAGGGTTACCGTCATGGGGTCGGTGCCTTTGGGCAGCTTGTAGTTCTTGCCGTCGAACATCACGTATGGTCCGAAACGGCCGGTGTTGGCCTGCACGTCCTTGCCCTCGTGCTGACCGATGGTGCGGGGCAGCAGCTTTTTCTGCTCGTCCTTGGCGTCCTTGGCGGCGATTATCTCGCAGCAGCGCTCGGCAGTGACGGTGTACGGATCGTCGGTCTTGGCAAGGGAATAGAACTTGCCATCGAAACGAACATAGGGTCCGAACTTGCCGATGGAGACGGTGAGGTCCTTGCCGTCCTTCTGTCCCGCCACACGCGGCAGAGCGAACAGCGCCAGCGCCTCGTCGAGGGTGATGGTGTCGATGCTCTGACTTTTCTTGAGCGAGGCGAAGGTGGGTTTCTCGTCGCTTTTCGACTCGCCGATCTGCACCATGGCGCCGTAGCGGCCTATCTTGGCATACACGTTCTTTCCGCTCTTGGGGTCGGTGCCGAGCAGACGCTCGCCGGTGGTGCGGTGGGTTTTCTCGCTCACCTGTTCAATGTTTTTGTGGAAAGGTTTGTAGAAACTTTCAATTATCTTGCGCCACGATTTCTTGCCGGAGGCTATCTCGTCGAAATCCTTCTCCACGGTGGCGGTGAAGTTGTAATCCACTATGTCGGCGAAGTTGTCCATCAGGAAAGTGTTCACCACCATTCCGATGTCGGTGGGGAAGAGTTTGCTTTTCTCGGTGCCCACTTTCTCGGTTTTCTTGGCTTTCTTAACGGCTCCCTTGCTGAGTGTAAGCAGGTTGTATTCGCGCACGGTGCCTTCGCGGTCCTCTTTCACCACATACTCGCGTTTCTGTATGGTGGAGATGGTGGGAGCGTAGGTCGAAGGACGGCCGATGCCGAGTTCCTCGAGTTTTTTCACAAGGCTGGCCTCGGTGTAGCGTGGCGGATGTTGCGAGAAACGCTGCATGGCCTCGGCTTTGGAGAGGTCGAGGTTCATGCCTTTGGCGAGGGGCGGAAGCAGGTTTTCGCCGCCTTCCTCGTGCTCGTCGTCGGTGGATTCCATATACACTTTCAGGAAACCGTCGAAAAGCACCACTTCGCCGGAAGCGATAAATTTCTCACTACGTGTTGATATATTGATATTTACGGTGGTCTTTTCCAATTCGGCGTCGCTCATCTGCGAGGCGATGGTGCGTTTCCAGATAAGTTCGTAGAGACGTTTCTGCGAGGCGTCGCCGGTGATGGTGTGGTTTTGCAGGTAGGTGGGACGTATGGCCTCGTGTGCCTCCTGCGCGCCTTTGGTCTTGGTGTGGTACTGACGCGGCTTGGAGTATTTCTCGCCGTAGAGCGAAGTTATCTCCTGTTTGGCCATATTCAGGGCCAGCGACGACAGGTTGACGGAGTCGGTACGCATGTAGGTGATAAATCCCGACTCGTAGAGCTGCTGTGCCACCTGCATGGTGCGCGAAACGGAGAATCCCAGCTTACGGCTGGCCTCCTGCTGNNGTGGAGGTGGTGAAGGGCGGTGCGGGAGTGCGTTTGGTGGGTTTCTTCTCGGTGGCGTCCACGGTGAACACGGCTCCGATGCAGTCGTTGAGGAACTGCTCGGCTTCGGCCTCGGTGTCGAACTTGCGCGAGAGCTCGGCGGAGAGGTGTTCTTTGTTGTCGGGCAGGTCGAAAACGGCAACTACCTTGTAATGAGAGGTTTCCTTGAAGTTTTTGATCTCCTCCTCGCGTTCCACTATCAGCCTTACCGACACCGACTGCACACGTCCTGCGGAGA
>DBXF01000093.1:28156-28317 GCA_002309295.1 Bacteroidales bacterium UBA1219
AGGTTCATGTCGATGTCGCGCGGATTTTCGATGGCGTGGAGTATGGCGGGTTTTGTTATCTCGTTAAAAACTATGCGTTTGGTATCTTTATTCTTGAGTTTCAATGTCTCATGCAAATGCCACGCTATGGCCTCCCCTTCACGGTCTTCATCGGATGCCAG
>DBXF01000029.1:0-42321 GCA_002309295.1 Bacteroidales bacterium UBA1219
GGTGACGACCTAGTGCTTCGCCAGTATACGGGTCCAGAGTGCATGGTGGCCGGAGAGCAGTTCGGCATCGGGGAACCCACGGGTGCTGTGTGGCAAGATCTCGAGAAGGTGGAGCTCATCGTGGTGCCAGGCGTAGCTTTCGACCGCCAGCGCAACCGCATGGGACGCGGACGCGGTTTCTACGACCGTCTGCTGCGACTGCAGAACGCCGCAAAGATTGGCGTGGCCTTCGATTTCCAGCTTCTCGACCATATCCCCGCCGAGCCTTTCGACATAAAAATGGACCGCGTGGTGACCGAAAGTTCGGAATTCTGAATAAAATTGAAAATTGAATGTTGAAAATTGAAACCGTAGAGACGCACGGCCGTGCGTCTTTAAAAACACAAGAACGCACAGCGTGCGTCCCTATTTTTTATTTATTGATAAATCACTGAGTTTGTAACAAACTAATCATCAAGTTCAAATACAATTGGCAAGGTGAGTTCTGTCCTCGTTTTTCTCACTCGTTTTTCTCCGAATTCCCAATTCGGCATCATCTTCACCACACGAAGAGCCTCTTCGCCACAGCCACCACCGATGTCGTTCATGATTTTGACATTAGTTACACTTCCGTCTTTTTCCACAATAAATTGAACATGAACAGTCCCTTGAATATTGCTGTCTCTAGCAGCCTGTGGATATTTAAGATTTTTGGACAAGAATTCATATAGGGCCTTTTCACCACCGGGGAATGTCGGAGGATTTTCTATTGCTCCTACACAGACAAAAACTTCGTCTTCATCTTCCAACTTTGCGTCCGACGCACACTGTTTCGGAGTGTCGGATAATGTGTCTGTCCTGTCAATAAAACCCACTTCAACATCTTCGCCGAGAACCTCCAAAAGATCATCGGGTGGCGGTGGCGGCAACGGCAGGGTGTCGGCTTGCTCGATATTATCGGTGTCGGTGTTTGTCACTTCTCCAACTGTCTGAAACGGAGGAAAACCGCTATTCCCGCCGCAGGCCGAAAGTCCGAGAGCGAGGCCAGAGATGGTGGCAATCTTGCCGAGTTTCATCCGTTCGAAAAGCGTCTTTTCCAAATACTGCACCTCCCACTCGCAGCGCGGACAGGTGCCACGGCACTCGCCTTCGTAAGTGCATTCGGGGATATCGAGCTTAATGTCGTTTTCCTCGGCAATCTTTCGACGGATACCCTTCAAATATCCGCAAATCTTCTTTCCTCGTGTTGTTTTACTCATGGTCTTTGGTCATTGGTCGCTGGTCTGTGGTCTTGGGTTTGAAAAAAACAGTTGAAATCATTGATAAATCATTGAGCTTGTAACAAGCTAATCCTCAAGACTAAATGTTATTGGCAAGGTGAACTGCGTCCTAATTTTTACCCCTCTTTGGTCTCCCGGTTTCCATTTCGGCATCATTTTCACCACCCGCAGAGCCTCCTCGCCACAGCCACCACCTATATCCCTTAAAACTTTGGCATTGGTTATACTACCGTCTTTGTCCACCGTGAATTGGACATATACTTTTCCTTGAATATTGCTGTCTTTGGCAGCCTGAGGGTATTTCAGATTTTTGGCAAGAAATTCGTACACGGCTTCCTCCCCGCCGGGGAACTCTGGCATTTTCTCCACTATCCCCAATATCATATCTTCATCTTCCATTTTTGCGTCCGACGCATAATTTTGGGTTGAATCTGGGTTCTCAATAATCACACCTTCAAGGATTTCTTCACCGACAACGGGCAAAACCATGTCCGGATCTGGCGGCGGCGGTAAAGGAACACTGTCGGCTTGCACAATATTATCGGTGTCGGTGTTGGGTACATCGCCGGTGGTCTCTATAATTGGTCCCGGATTACCGCCACAGGCTGAAAGTCCGAGGGCGAGGCCAGAGATGGTGGCAATCTTGCCGAGTTTCATTCGTTCGAAAAGCGTCTTTTCCAAATACTGCACCTCCCACTCGCAGCGCGGACAGGTGCCACGGCACTCGCCTTCGTAGGTGCATTCGGGAATGTCGAGCTTGATGTCGTTTTCCTCGGCAATCTTACGACGGATACCCTTCAAATATCCGCAAATCTTCTTTCCTCGTGTTGTTTTACTCATGGTCTTTGGTCATTGGTCTTTAGTCATCTGTCTGTTTTTTTCCCGAAAATCTGAATGTCTGAAAATCTGAAAATCATTCCAATTTGCAAAGTTACACTTTTTTTATGATATTTCAAAATCGATTGAAAAATAATGAAGTTTGGACGGTAAAAAATGAAAAAAGCCGTCGTTTGTGGCGGCTTTTTGGTGATCTGTAACAGATTTGAACTGTTGACCTCTTGCCTGTCAAGCAAGCGCTCTAAACCAACTGAGCTAACAGATCGTCATTGATTTTGTTTTGCAAAGATACGAACTTTTTTTGAATTGTACGAAAAAAAAACATATTGTCAATCTTTAATTCCCGCAAATCTCTATAAATCTGATTGTTGGTTCTCCTGTTCGCCCTTGCGCTATTCTGTCGCCCCTTCAGGGCTCATCGTTCATGGAACACATTTCTAAACAGGGGCTTACGCCCCTGCCTGTATTCTGTCGCCCCTACGGGGCTTTATGGAAAAAAGACACAATTTGACTATGTTGAACTAAAAGTTCCGAACTCCGAATTCCGAGTTCCGAACTAAAACTTCCAAACTTTCCCTTCGTCGGGACTTTCGTCGAGCAGTTGGCGGATGGTTTTTCCGAAAACGGGATGGACAAAATCGGGAAGGATTTCGCACAGCGGCACAAGCACGAAATTACGCAGGTGCATGCGCGGGTGCGGCACCACAAGGTTGGGCTCGTCGATGACACTGTCGCCGAAGAAAATAATGTCGATGTCCATGGTGCGGGAGCTGTAGCCCTTGCCCGAGCGTTTGCGGCCTAGCTGTTTCTCTATCTCCAACGCCAGCTCCAGCACACGATGGGGTGGGAGGGAGGTTTTGATAACAACTGCCTGATTTATAAAATCTTGTTCCGTTTCAAAGCCCCATGCCTCGCTGCCGTACAGTGCCGAACGCTTTTCTATCGGTCCTATCTGAAGCTCAATCTGCCGACAGGCCTCTTGCAGCATCTCGGCTGTGTCGCCCACGTTGCCGCCGAGCAACAGTACAGTGTCTATAAATTTGTCCATTTTCCTCTTAGTGTTTCGTATTTGTTGGTCTTTTTCAGGATGTCGATAAACAGTAGCCGTGGAATTGGCATGGCGCCGAGCGAGGCAAGGTGCGGTGTCTCCTGCTGGGCGTCTATAAGCAGTATGCCGTGACTTTTGCAGAAGTCTACCAGGGCGGCGAAAGCCACTTTCGAGGCGTCGCTTTGGGTGTGGAACATCGACTCGCCGAAAAAAGCCGCCCCGATGGAAAGTCCGTACAATCCGCCCACGAGCGCTCCGTCGGCGAAAGTCTCGAACGAATGCGCCAGCCCCAGCTCGTGCATCGCGCTGTAAGCCTCGATGTAGTCGGGAGTTATCCAACTGCTGTAACGTCTTTTATAACGCACTGATGAACAGTTGGTTATCACGTCACGGAAACAGGTGTCGATACGTACTTCGAACTTGCCCGACTTGACGACGCGTTTCAGCGATTTGGAGCATTGGAACTGACTGGGGAACAATACCATACGTGGGTCGGGCGAAAACCAGTGGTAGCTGCCGAACCGGTAATACCACGGGAAACAGCCTTGACTGTAGCCGTCCACAAGACATTGGGGCGAGAGGTCGCCGCCACGGCCCACAAAGCCGTCCGGGTCACCCGGCATGGGGTCGGCGAACTTGTACACCGCCCCTTCTGCGGGCAGTATGAGTTCAGATTCCGAAGGCATCTTTTATCTTGTCCACGTAGTCGAGTTTCTCCCAAGTGAAGAACTCCACTTTGCGTTTTACCTCTTTGCCGTCTTCGATAAAGGTGACGGTCTTCATCCTCGGGTCGCGGCCGAAATGTCCGTATTTGGCTGTCTCGGCGAAAATTGGGTTGGTGAGGCCGAAACGTTTAACGATGCTGTAGGGACGCATGTCGAAAATCTCTTTCACCTTTTCGGCAATCTCGCCGTCGGTCATTTTTACGTGAGCTGTGCCGTAGGTGTTCACGAAAAGTCCTACGGGCTGTGCCACTCCGATGGCGTAGGCCACCTGCACCAGCACTTCATCGCACACGCCTGCGGCAACGAGGTTTTTGGCGATGTGACGTGTGGCGTAGGCTGCGCTGCGGTCCACTTTCGAGGCGTCTTTGCCGGAGAAGGCTCCGCCGCCGTGGGCACCACGTCCGCCGTAGGTATCTACGATAATTTTGCGTCCCGTAAGGCCGGTGTCGCCGTGAGGTCCGCCGATGACGAACTTGCCGGTGGGATTAACGAATAATTTGTAGTCCTTTTTGGCAAACAGTTTTTGGTTCTCTTTGGAAAGACGTTTCAACACTCTGGGTATCAGGATGTTCTCCACGTCCTTGCGGATGGTGGCGAGCATTTTCTTTTCTGTGCCGAATTCGTCGTGCTGGGTTGATATGACGATGGTGTCGATGCGCAAGGGACGGTTGTCATCGCTGTATTCCACGGTAATCTGCGATTTGGAGTCGGGACGCAGGTAGGTCATCACCTTGCCATCTTTGCGGATTTTGGCCAGCTCGAGCATGAAGATATGTGCCAGCGTGATGGGCAGCGGCATATATTCTTTAGTCTCCTTGCAGGCATAGCCGAACATCATGCCTTGGTCGCCGGCGCCTTGGTTTTCGAGCTCTTTGCGGTCCACGCCTTGGTTGATGTCGGGCGACTGGCCGTGGATGGCCGACATAATGCCGCACGAGTTGGCCTCGAACATGTATTCGCCTTTGGTGTAGCCGATGTTGCGGATAACTTCGCGCACCGTCTCCTGAATATCGACGTAGCCTGACGTCTTAACCTCGCCCGCCACGACGCACAGTCCGGTAGTTACAAGGGTTTCGCAGGCCACGCGCGAGTGCGGGTCCTGACGCAGGAATTCGTCGAGCAATGCGTCCGAAATCTGGTCGGCAATTTTGTCGGGATGTCCTTCCGACACTGATTCTGATGTGAAGTAGTAAGCCATTTTTTTTACTTTTAAAACATTAATAAATAGAAAACCCCTCGGGGTCTCCGTGATTATTTAATGCAAAAGTTTTCGATTTTGGATTGTAGCGAAGAAGAATGTTTTAGCATTTTTTCTTGTGGTTGCAATCATTACAAATCTATCCACTTTGCGTTTGCAAAAATACTATTTTTTCGTCGAACGGCAAAATTTTCTGTCAACTTTTTTTGCATCTTTTCGTAATGTTTTGACACATAATATCTGCCACCGTTGCAGTTTTAGGAAAAGACATTCCGCAAAAAGTTATGTTTTGAAGTTATGACAGAAAAATAGTCCTTTTTTGTCTGAAAATGCGACAAGGTATTGTCTTTTTGCCGAAAAAAACGTAACTTTGCAGTTCTTTAATTAATAGATTGAAATTACAAAAATCCGCAATTGATATGAGAAAAATCCTCGCAATCCTCCTAATATTCTGTATAGCAGGTGCTTTGTCGGCGCAGGTGCAGTATGTGCAGGGCGACAAGGGCAACAAAAAGGCCTACAATCCGCCCCTGATTCAGTTCCCGCTCAATATGCCCGCAGACCGTATTCTTGTAGTTGAGCCCCGTCTCGGTTCCTTCAGCGTAGGTCTGTCAAACACCAACGTGAAAGCCATAAAAGTGCGCTCCTGCGACATCAACTGGAAAGACGAGAAGTCTACGGAGATAGACGGGACAAAAAAATATTCTATACAAACAAGTTTCTGCTCTGGCGACAAACTGCACCTTATTCTCGAACTGAACAACCGCGACTCGCTTGTGATAAGGCATATTGCGCTCGGCTTGCAAAATCTCGATGTTGTAACCGACACTGCCATAGTGAGATACCAATACGGCTCCGACGAACACGGCTGGGTAGCGACGGCGCATTCGCCCGACGGCTCGAAACACGCACTGGTTTACTCCATTTGGGACGACTACAAAAACGTCTCCGCGGCCAAAGCCCATCTTTTCGATGACAATATGAACTGCCAGTGGCAGAAGGTCCTGGAGTTCGGCGATGTTAACAGAGTGATTGTCACCGACAAGGGTGAGGTGGTTACCGCCGCCATCGGCTATCTTCCCGACAAGGAAGAGGAGTCGATATTCCGTTTCAATGTCGCCAACGCCGGCGGTGTGGCATACGGCACCCTCAACACCAAATATGACCTCAGCTCTTTGGCGCTTTTGAACTATGTCGACGGCAAGGTGCTTATTACCGCCCTCGACGGTGAAGGCCGCAACCGCAAATTCTCCGCCGTGCGCTCTTTCGTTTTCGACATACCTTTCGGAGTTCTGCAGTCGGAACAACGCCACGTCTTCACCAAGGACGATGTGCGCTGTTTCGAGAACGAAGATGCCGACGACGATGTGGACACCACCACCGATTGCCTGCAGGCTCGTAGCTATTGCACCACACCGCAGGGCGGGGCAGTGCTTTACAACCGCTCGTGGACTGTGGAGATTCGCGACTACCGTACCGGTTCTGTAACCACCACCACCCACTGCATGGGCATGATACTGTTTCAGGTAGATATGAAGGGCAATTTTGTGGCCATCACACCCATCCGGCAGCACAACCAGTATACCAACTTTACAAAAGCGGGAACCGATGTGGTGCTGCACGGCAACAACCTGTACGTAATAACCAACGAATCGTCGGAAGAGACCGAAGAATACAGGCCAACAGTGCCTGCCAAACGCACCCTTGGCCTGTTGAAATCGAATACAGGACTTTCCATCTACTCCGTAACTCCTAACGGTCAGGTTTCCAAGCAGGTACTCGAAAGGGAAAAGAAAGCGCTTATTTACACACATCTCTACAAGGGCGCCGAGGGGAAATACTATTTTCTTACCGGTCCCAAGTTCCCGACTATCAGTTACATAACCTTGCCGTAAGGGTAGAAGCTATATAAATAAAAAGTGCCGAAGAAAATTCGGCACTTTTTTTGTTGAAATAACGTTTCTGTTTATTTCTTTTCAAACTGTTTCATCAGTTCGTGCTTTTCGTCGTTTTGCATAAGCACGTTGGGTTTGAAACGGCTGGCGTCGGCACCGGTTTTCTTGAGCGACGCCTCTTTGAATTTCTCGAAACTGTTTTCCTGCAAAATATGTGCAATGGGGTCTTTCAGGCGGAAACTGTCGCGTTTGGCCTGATATTCGATGTTGCTCTTTTTCAGGTTGTCGTCCACCACTTTGGTAAACTCGTTGGCTTGTTCGATGGTGGTGTCCTGATTTTCGAACTCGTAGTAGAAATGGTAGCCCGAGATGCTGATGTCGGCGAAACCGATAAAGAACTTGGTTTTCATGCCTGTGGATTTCTCGGCCTCGCGCACTGCGTCGATAAACTGCTGTTCGTACAGCTTTTCGCCTGTAAGGGTAACAATGCCGTTCACTTTCTGCACCATGTGCACACGCGGGGTGTTGACAAAGTAGTCGCTAACCTCGATGATGTCGTTCATGTTGTAGCGGTACAGGCCTGCGAAAGTGGTGCAGTAGGGGCAGTAGCGTTTGCCCACTTCCAGTTCGTGGAGCTGCAAGAAACGCGGGTTTTCGGTACCGAAGTCCTCTTCGGGCACAAACTCGTAGTAGTGGTAGTGCGGGAAAAGTGTGGTGTTGATGGAGTCGTCGAGCACCAGTCCGAAACGGCATTCCGACGAGAAATAAGCGAACTCCTGATGCAGCATGCCTTCGGGGTAGCAGCCTTCCAGTTTTTCAAGATACACTTTGGTGTTGCCGCATTTCCAAGTGGTGAGGAGCTGCAGTTCGGGCCAGAAATGTTTGGGCAGTATGGTGCCGTATTTGGCGCGCAGCTCGCGCAGTTCGTTGGCGCGGTCGGGGTTGGGTTTCAGGTAGGGCTGTATGGCGGCACGTATCTTGTCGGGGATGTTCACTTTCATGCTCATGGTGCCGTGTTCGATGTCGTCGATATAGTCGTCGAGGTAGCGGTTTACGTTGTTCTGCATCTCCACCATGGTGCTGGGGTTGGCGGTAACGCACAGGTGCACGTTGCGTTCGATACCCATACGCATAATGGCGTAGTTGCGGGCGGTGTAGTCTTCGATATAGAACACATCGGAGGGCGAGGCGTAGAGTTTTTTCACAAAACCCGGGCATTTGGCCTGTGTGTAGCCCGATACGGAGCCGTACATGGTGCCGTCGGGAGCGTAGCCTTCCAGATATTTTCCAACGATGGAAACGATAGGACCTTCCCAAACATGAGGGCGGTTCATCTGGAAATTGTACAGCCACACTTTGTTCATCTTGCTGTATATGTTGTCGATATACTGTTGTGTGATGGGTATCCATTTGGGTTGGTTGGTGGAACCCGAAGTGGTGGCGTAAAGTACCGGTTTGCCGGGGAAAAGCACGTTGGCTTCGCCGTTTTTGTGACGGTCCACGTAGGGACGCAAGTCCTCGTATTCGTTGGGTTTCACGTTCTGCTGATACAGGCGGTAGAGTTCCACGTCGTCCTTGGCTTTAAGGATGTCCTCGAAATGGTGTTCCTTGCCGTAAACGCTGTCCTTGGCGTAGGTAAGTATCTGACGCAGCGTTTTTTCGCTGGCTTTGCGCGGGTTTTTGCTCACTCGTTTCAGCTTGCGGTAAAGCAGTCCGCCGGCTATACCGAGCAGGGTGTTAGGCACGAAAGGATTCATGCGGTCTTCGGTTATCTTCATATCGTGTATGTTTTTGGTTTTACTTTATAATTTCTTTTATATCTTTGAAAAATGGGTCTTTCTTGTTTACCAGCAGGAACTGCATGCCGCTGTTGCGGGCGCCCTGTCCGTCGGTGTCGTCGCGGTCGCCGATGACGAGGATGTCGTCGGGTTTCTCGTTCAACATCTCGGCAATTTTCAGAAACGACTCGCGGCAGGGTTTCAGTCCGCCCAAAGCGGGAGCGTCAACGCATAGGTCGAACCATTCGGGGTTGATGTCCACGGCTTTCAGGCGTTGGTCGAGGTAGCCGTAATCGGAAAAAACGGCAATTTTAATATTCTGGCTGCGAAGCTGTTGCAGAATTTCCGGCACTCCGGATTTGTAGTGGTAATGTCGGGTGAGCACTTTCCGCATCGACGGCATGTATATGCCACGGTACCACAGCTCGGCTTTCTGTTCGGTGATGCCTCGTTTTTGTGCTATCCTCGAAAAAAGCTGGTGAAAATACTCCTCGCGGCTGCCGAAATGTTTTCCCGAAAGCTCGGCGCGCGATTTGCGTTCGGCACTCAGGGTGAAGATATGCGGTAGCGAGTGCAGTATCAGTCGTATTGGCAGATGGCTGTTGTCGTAGAGGGTTCCGTCGAGGTCGAATATTATTGCTTTCATCTATTCTTCGTTGATAAAGGCGGGCCATGAGTTTTTGGAGATGCCTGCCATTTGTACTAATGTGTTGTGGCTCAGGTGCAGAAGACGGTCAACCTCGTCCTTGCGGTGGTTTTTGGTGTCGGGGATGATGGGCTCGCCCACGGTGATGGTGAGCAGCGGCTCGTCGGCCTTGCCAAGCAGTTTGTAGATGCCTTTGCGTTCGCGGAAAGTGATACACATCGGCACAATGGGCATGTTGTATTTGTACGCCATGGTGAAGGCTCCTTTGCGGAACGGACGCACGGGTTTGTAGAAATTCCAGCGGCTCTCCTCGGGGAACACGTGGAACCACTGTTTTTTCTCGTGCAGCTCGTCGAAAGCCTCGTTGAATTTCTTGAGGCCGCCCATGTTGTCGGGCACGGGTATTCCGCCCACGTGCTTGATATGCCAATAGTCCTTGCCGTTGAGGTTTTCGCCATACACAGGAATCCATATCTTTTTGAAATGCAATGCGTTGATGACGCAGGGAGCGTCCCAGCGGAAGCAGTGGTTGCATATCGTGATGGCGCCGTTTTTCAGCACCTCTTTGTATTTACGCAGATTCTTGCGTCCGCGTATGCGAAGTCCGAATTTGGTATGGTTCACCAACGGTATCATGAAATCCACCAGAAATGTGTAGCCAATCCAGCGTTGGAACTTGAAACTGAAGCTTTTGTCGAGGTAAGTGTAGTTCTCGTCGAACACCAGCTCGCGCAGGTGCTTGCAGGGGTACATCTTTTTGTAGGGGTTGTCCTCGGGGAAGTCGGTCTCGGGCTGTGGCACGTAAACGCCCTCGTTCACCTCAAGTTCTTTGTATCGTATGTTATCTGTGGTTGGCATTGGGGGAGTGTCTGTTATTTCTTTGCTGTGGAGAAGTTGCTTTCGGCGATGGCTTTGTTTTTCACCGCTCCCGAAAGGGTGTAGGTGGTTACGTCGCCGGAGTTTTCGGTCATAACCATCTGTTTTATAAGACCGTCGGCTTTGCTGTAGGTTATCTCGATAAGCGAGTAGCCTTTCGACGATTTCTTGGTGGCTTTGATTACGACAAAGTAGCTGTCGCCTTTTTCCGTGGCTGTGTAGGTGGCCGATACCTCCTGACAGAGTTTCTCAATCTCGCCGTGCACCGAGCAGAGCAGTATGGTGGAGAGGTTACGCATACGTGCGTTTTTGTCGGTGTTGAAGGTGCGTGTCTTGCCGTTGTGGATAAGCAGCATGTCCTTGCCGTTGATGACCGTCTTTTCGCCGTCGGGATTGCTGTAGAGCATGCTCAGCTTGCTGGTGGCCGAGAAATAAAAAGTGCCCTGTTTGTCAATAACTTTGCCGTTGGCTTTCAGCTTTTTCGATTCTTTGAAAGAGCTTTCGATGGTCTTTATCTGCGCATTGGCGTTCTTTATCTTTGTCAGAACGGCCGCGTCGTCGGCGAAAGCCATTGCGGCGAACATCGCCAAAATCAGTGTTGTTATTTTTTTCATCTTTTCTATGTTTTGCAGGTGAGTTACTGAATGTTAGTAACATTTTTCGCCCATTATTTATGAAAAAATTACCTGCAAAGATACGATTTTTTTTTGGATAAGCGAAATTTTTATGTGAACTGTGATTGGTGAACTGTGATCAGTGATTGGTGAACTGTGAATTGTGAATTGTGATATGCGGATATTCAGATTTTTTTTATGGGGATGAAATTAAAGAGTTGGGAAACCTATGTAAACCAGTCTTTGATTGCTGTCAAATATACATTCGGAATAGATGCCGTTGATGTATAACATGATGACCGACGCAAATCCTTCATCAACAAAAGGACATGGGGTGTTGACAAACAAAAAACTGAAAACATATTCCTTGTTGATATTGAATTTTCTGCAAAAATCGTCAATAGTCATTTTTCCGTCGATAATTTCTCCATTGTAAATGATTTTCACATCAGGGTTTTGTGGAAAATAAATTCCCTGCAAATAAGCCGTATCACCGCAAACATGGTATGTCAATCCTTTCTTTTTGTATTTTAACCATTCTTTGCAATCGGTTTGGTATCTCGATACATCAGTTATCTCCTCGGGCTGGCCTAATAGAGAGAATAGCGAGTGGCGAGAGTCTTTTGTAACGATACCTTCGAATAATGCATTGTGTATTTGAAGAGTGAGCCAATTTGGATCTCGCAAAAGTACCAAATTTATGCCTTTCATTTTTATTTTTCCGTTTTCGTAGAACATTTGCAAGGACTCTGTTACCACACTGTCGTAAGCATTCACATTTTCAATTATATACACCGATTGCAACGCAAAAGAGCCTTTTTCTTCCTTGAAAATGAAATATAGCGGTTGTACCACAGTACCTAACTGAAAACCGTCATAAAAGTCCACTATAATGAATTTTTCCCCGTTTATTCTTGTTTTGTACACACCTTCTATCTGAGTGTTCATTGAATAAGAGTCGTGGTTTGTAATAACCAACGAATCAATCATATAGACATTTTCTCCCGATACAAAATAATCTCTGTAAGCGGTATCGGATGGTGTGAAAAACTCATGGAAGTCGGGATTGAAATATTCTATGAATTTCAGATTGGAATCCAAAATTTTTATGACTTTGTCGTCTTCGTGTATCTCCTGAAATTCATTTTTGTACGAATACGGAAATTGTATCTTTTGTGCAATCAAGACGTTTGATACCAATAACAGTAAAATGACAGGCAAACGGTTCATTTTTATTAAAGCTTATTAAAGCCGCAATTTTTTTTCTATTCGATTTTTCTAAGTCGCATACAACCAAGAGAATCCTTTATCCATGTTTGTATAATAGTGTCTTTTGCCAAAGAATCAGCTTTGTCAATGCAATTTGTTGGTTTTGTATTGTTTTGCAAAGACTCTGAATGAGAAGCGTTGCAATTGCACAAATAAAGAATGCACAAACTGCTTATTATTAATAGTTTAAAGGTTGTTTTCGTTGCCAGTTTTTCCTGTTTTATTATTGTAAAATTCTTCTTCGCATTTCTCAAGTATTGAGCCATACACAATAGAATCCTTTTCAAAAATGCAGAATATGCTGTAATACAACAAATAATTTGGTTTGTACCATTGTCCTTTATAATAATAGCAGGCGTCCTCTCTGAAATAAAGTGTAACTTTTCTGAATGAGAAATATATTTTTACACAAGCATGGCATAAATTTCTTCGTGGAACTATTGTGTCGCGAGAGGTAAGATATTCGTCGCAACTATTGTAGTCTTCGAATAAATCTTCTAGCAAGTGGATATTATATATTGTTGAACTATATTCTGTGCGTTGTTTAAGATTTTTTATTGTGGTGGGAATTTTGTAACCAGTTTGAAGACTGACGCCATATATCTCTATTTTTCTTATTTGAGATTCCTCCATATAGGGGTTGCGAGGTGTAGCCTCGGTATTTGCATACATAGAATGAGTGTGGCAAACCATCGCCATAAGAATTGGCAATATCAGTGCAAAATGTTTTTTCATTGCTCTATAGTTTTTCGTTGTTGTATTTTTGTGTGAACTGTGATTGGTGAACTGTGATTAGTGAAAATGATTTGCGGATGATTTTTATTTGTCGTGGACGTTATTGAAATTAAGCTATGCCGAAATATTCTGTTTTTCAATTGATAGAAACGATTGGGTATTTCTTAAGCTGAAGTACCCTATTCGTGAATGCAAGTGCCTTTTTCATATTTGTATAAACTACAGGATCCTAGAAGAAACCAAAATTCATAGTAATTCGAAGTTGTTTGTTGTCTAATAACATCGAACCAAAAGCATTTCTCCCCATTATCGCTATAAATTTGTGACCAATAGAAGCCTCTGCCAAAAGGTTGCTTCACTTTTACGGGCAAGACTTCGGCATCCAATCTTACATAATTATTGCAATCGTATGTCTGGTAGAAACATAAGATGTATTTTGCGCTTGCAGTGTCGTTGTGATGAAACGCTGAAAAGAAATATGCTTTTTGGGGGGCGCGTGCATTGCTCACGTCAGAAGATTTTAAATGATGATTCTGCCAACAATCTTTTGTGGAATAATAATCTGTCGTGTCCTCAAAGAAATCTTTATTTGGCATGGTGAAAAAACTGTAGTCAAATACAGTGTCCAACAGCAGTACTTCGTTCTTGTTGACAAAGTCTTTCATTATGATGTTATATGCTTTTAAATATAACGGGGCATGGTATGTTAACTCCGGGTCTTGTATGGAATCCGGATATTGGGGAAACATGAAATCTTCTGCCGGATTAGCATCCACCAATTCCCATTGTTTAGTGCTTTCCGAAAACTTGTAAAAAAAACTGGCGCCACATTCCCCGCAACGTACGATTTCTTGCATCTTGTTCTTAATGGATACATATTTCATTCCCAATGATATGCGTAGCCGTCCTTCGTTGTCGATTTTCCAGTCTAAGTCTATTGTTGGAACACCTCTTTTACTACGTTTGTATCTTTTAATCATAGTCGGGTGTTGGGAATTAACCCATTCAACAATATCTTGATACTTATAATACAAACTGTCGGGAAAACTATAAAGATATGTTTCCGGTAAAGACAATACGTCGAAAGTGATTTTTTCTTTGTTTGAACGATAATTCAGAAACTTTCTTTCTCTCGACAGGTATTTGTCTATGGATATGCTTATTAGGCTGTCGCGATAATAATTTTGTCCAATTACACTTGTGTTTGCAACAAACAATAAGAAAAAAATGCACGACAATTGCTGTATGAAGAAAAACCGTGTTGCATTTTCCAATTTCATATTGCTTTTTGAGGTTTCCATAACAGCATTATAATTACCCATTACTCATTACCAATTACAAATTATCTCAAACTGCCACGTCTCCTTTGATATGCGGGTGCGGGTCGTAGTCGGTGAGGGTGAAGTCGGGGTAGTCGAAACTGTAGATGTCCTTCACGTCGGGATTGATGTGCATTTTGGGCAGCGGCCTCGGCTCGCGGGTGAGCTGCAGTCGCACCTGCTCGAAATGGTTGCTGTAGATATGTGCGTCGCCGAGGGTGTGGATGAAATCGCCGTATTTGAGGCCGCACACCTGTGCTATCATCATCGTCAGCAGTGCGTACGACGCTATGTTGAACGGCACGCCGAGGAAGATGTCGGCGGAACGCTGGTAGAGCTGACACGAGAGTCGTCCGTCGGCCACGTAGAACTGGAAAAGTATGTGACAAGGCGGCAGGGCCATCTTTTCGATGTCGGCCACGTTCCACGCACATACGAGCAGTCGGCGCGAGTTGGGGTTGCTCTTTATCTGGTCGATAAGCTGTGTTATCTGGTCGATACTGTGGCCGTCGGGGCAGCTCCACGAGCGCCACTGCTTGCCGTACACGGGTCCGAGGTTGCCGTCGCAGTCAGCCCATTCGTCCCAGATGGTGACACGGTTGTCGTGCAGGTACTGTATGTTGGTGTCGCCTTTCAGGAACCACAGCAGCTCGTAGATAATGGAGCGCAGGTGCAGCTTTTTTGTCGTCAGCAGGGGAAAGCCTTTGTTGAGGTCGAACCTCATCTGGTAGCCGAACACGCTGCGGGTGCCCGTGCCGGTGCGGTCGTTCTTGTCCACACCGTTGTCCATTACATGGCGGAGCAAGTCAAGGTATTGTTTCATGTTTTTCGTTTTTTTTATCCCCAGACTGCGCTTCGCTTGTCAGGGGTTACTGAAAGCAAGCCCCTATGGGGCATTATTGTATTTGTTTTATTTTTTATTATTCTTTTTTTTCTGCCGAAGGCAGAAGCAATTTACAAGATTTACAAGATCTCGTGAGCCGAAGGCGAACAGGAGAAAACTAATTGTTGGACATGCCTACCGATTTTTGATATATTCGTCGATAGCTTTGGCGGCTTTTTTTCCGGCACCCATGGCGAGGATTACCGTTGCGGCTCCGCTCACGGCGTCGCCGCCGGCAAAGATACCCGGACGCGAGGTGCGACCGTCCTCGTCGGCCATGATGCAGTGCCATTTGTTGGTCTCCAGATTGTCGGTAGTTGTGGCAATAAGGGGGTTTGGCGAAGTGCCGATGGACATTATCACCATATCGGCGGCTATGTCGAACTCCGAGCCTTGCACAGGCACAGGGCGGCGGCGTCCCGAGTCGTCGGGCTGGCCCAGTTCCATACGTATGCAGCGCACGGTGTGCACCCATCCGCGCTCGTCGCCGAGAATCTCCACGGGGTTGCACAGCAGGTCGAAATGTATGCCCTCTTCCTTGGCATGGTGCACCTCTTCGGCACGGGCGGGCAGCTCCTCTTCCGAACGGCGATAAACGATATGCACTTCGGCGCCAAGCCTCAATGCTGTACGTGCGGCGTCCATGGCCACATTGCCGCCACCCACCACCACCACGCGTTTGCCCACGTAGTTGGGAGTGTCGTAACCGTCTTTGTATGAGAACAATAAGTTGTTTCGGGTAAGGAATTCGTTGGCCGAGACCACTCCGCAGAGGTTCTCGCCGGGGATGTTCATGAAATTGGGCAGTCCGGCGCCGGAGCCGATAAACACTGCGTCGAAACCTTCGTGCTGCATAAGGTAGTCGATGGAGACGGTGCGTCCCACCACCACGTTGTTCTCGAACTTGGCTCCGAGTTTGCGGACGTTCTCTATCTCGTGGCGCACCACGGTGTCCTTGGGCAGACGGAACGACGGTATGCCGTACACCAGCACTCCGCCGAACTCGTGCAGAGCCTCGAAAATGGTGACGTCGTAGCCCATTCCCAGCAGGTCCTTGGCGCAGGTGATGCCTGAAGGGCCGCTGCCTACGATGGCTACTTTATGGCCGTTTTTGCTTGCCGGAGCGGCGAACTGCACGTGGTTCTCGCGGGCGTAGTCCCCCACAAAACGTTCCAGCTTGCCAATGGCGATGGGTTCGAAACGTCGTCCCATTATGCATTTGCCCTCGCACTGTGTCTCCTGCGGGCACACACGTCCGCATACCGACGGCAGGGCGGAGTCCTCGTTGATAATCTGAGCGGCTTTGTTGAAATCGCCTTCGGCAATGCATTTGATGAAATCGGGGATTTTGATGTTGACGGGGCAGCCCTCCACGCAGGCGGGTTTCTTGCACTGCAGACAGCGTTGCGCCTCCACTATGGCCTCGTCGGGACTGTAGCCGAGACATACCTCGTCGAAATTCTTGGCACGCACCAGAGGCGGCTGTTCGGCCACGGGCACACGTTTCGACTTGTCGCGCGTCTCCTCGGCGATGCCGCCGATATGACACACGTGACCTTCTTCAACTTCCTGTTTTTCAATCTCTTTGCGGGTGGTGATATTGTCGTACATCGCCTGACGTTTCATGGCGTTGTCGAAATCCACAAGGGCGCCGTCGAATTCGGGACCGTCAACGCAGGTGAACATCGTCTTTCCGCCCACAATCACTCGGCAGGCACCGCACATTCCCGTGCCGTCAACCATTATGGAGTTGAGACTTACGGTGCATTTGATGCCGTATTGCTTTGCCATATTGGCCACAGCGCGCATCATCACCATCGGGCCGATGGCCACAATTTCGTCGTAATGTACGCCGTTTTCTATCTGCTGTTGCAAGACGTTGGTTACCAATCCTTTGTATTGCGAAGTGCCGTCGTCGGTGGCGACGAAGAGGTTGCTCATGGTGCTTAACTCCTTTTCGTAAACGAGCAAGGAGTGTGTCTTGGCACCGATGATGCAGTCGGCGGTAATGCCGTGATTATGAAGCCATTTCACCTGCGGGAAGATGGGTGCTATGCCCACGCCTCCGCCGATGAACACGAAACGGCGTTTTTTCAGTTCATCCATTGGGATATGTACAAATTCGGAGCTGCGTCCGAGGGGACCCACGATGTCGAGGAAACTGTCGCCGGCCTGATAGGTGGCCATCTCGCGAGTGGACTGTCCCACAGCCTTGAAGACGAGGGTTACGGAACCCGATTCGGTATCGTAGTCGCTGATAGTGAGGGGGATGCGTTCGGAGTTTTCTTTCATCTTTACGATAAGGAACTGTCCGGGCAGTGCCGATTTTGCGATGCGCGGTGCCAGAACGTCGTACTGGTAAGTGTCGGCCGAAAGCTCTTTTCTTGATAGGATTTTGTACATAGTTTTATGGATTGGGTTATTTACTCTGTTTCTT
Source organism: Bacteroidales bacterium UBA1219 (assembly GCA_002309295.1). Taxonomy (GTDB): domain Bacteria; phylum Bacteroidota; class Bacteroidia; order Bacteroidales; family P3; genus UBA1219. The sequence continues at coordinate 17,520 of DBXF01000029.1, forward strand.
ATGCGATGGTTGTCTTCATCCCCACACTGCACTTCGTTTGTATGGGGTTATTAAAATGATGTGTCTCCGACACATTTATGGTATTTCTTATATTTGTTTTAATCACTGTTTTTCGTTTTGATGACGGGATATTCTACACGCACGTGATAGATGCTCACCATACGTTTTTTCAGAATGAGTTTTATCTTGTCAATGTCGCGGAAAGTGATGTCGCAGTTCGACAGCTGGTTGTCGGCAATCTTGCCGTCGATAACGCGGTCGATGATGTTGCCGATGCTCTCCTCGTTGCGTTCCTTGAGGCTCCGCACGGCGGCTTCCACGGAGTCCACAAGCATCACCACTGCCGTTTCGCGCGAGTAGGGACGCGGGCCGGCGTACATGAAATCGGCCTCGTCCACGGGCTGACCGCCGTTTTCGTTCATCTGTTTGTTGTAGAAATAACCAACTTTTGAAGTGCCGTGGTGGGTGCGGATAAAGTCGATAATCACCTCGGGCAGGTGGTATTTCTTCTTGGCCAGTTCCACCCCGTCGGTGACGTGGTTGATGATTATCTGCGCACTCTCGGTGTTGGAGAAATCGTTGAGGGGGTTGAAATCGGCGCTCTGGTTTTCGGTGAAGAACTGCGGATTCTCGGTTTTGCCGATGTCGTGGTACAGCGCTCCAACCTTGGTAAGCATGGCGTTGCCGCCAATTTCGTGGATAAGGTCCTCGGAGATGTTGGCCACCTGAACGGAGTGCTGGAAAGTGCCGGGAGCCTTGTCGGCGAGGTCGCGGAGGGCTTTGTTGTTGGTGCTCGAAAGCTCGATAAGGGTGAGCTTGGTGACGAATCCGAACATCTTCTCGAAAAGATAGATGAGCGGGTAGGCCAGCAGGGTGAGCATGGCGTTGAAGAAGAAAATGGCGAAATGCCTCAGGTCGAGGTCGCTGAGGGTGGTGTCCTGCGAAAGCAGTCCGGCGATGTAAACCAGTGAGTACGAGGCAAATATCGAAAGACTGGCGATGAAGAACTTGGAGCGTTGCTCGAAATTTTTCACGCTGATGATGGATACCATGCCGGTGATTATCTGGTAGTAGATAAATTCGTAACTATTTGGCACCCAAGAGGCAAGGATTATCGTATTGACGAGATGGATGTAGAGTGCCACGCGTATGTCGAAAAACACCCGCATCAGTATCGGGGCTATGCACAGAGGCACAAGCAGCGTCCAGTCGGGGTTTATGCGTGTCATTACCGAGGTCATCACGGCCATCAGCAATATCACGAAAAGCACGAAATTGACCTTTTTGTTGTCGTTGAGCAGCGGGTGACGTATTAGACGCAGGAAGAAAAACAGCGTGGCGAGGGCTATTATCGTCAGCAAAAAGAGTCCGAGGTTGTGGTTGAAAGCGGAGTACTGGTCGTCGGTGCGCTGCTGCCGCTCGTATTCCAGCGACGAAATCATACGTTCCTTTTCGGGCGAGATGTATTCGCCTTTGGAGATTATCAGCTCGCCTGCCGACACCATCCCTTCGGTGGTGGAGACCAACGCCAGCATCGACTCCTGCTCGAGACGTGTGCGGTCGGGGTCGAAAGCGATGTTGGGCCTGATGGCGGCTACGAGAGCCTGCGCCAATGCCGTGTCGGGGGTGAGTGTCTGTATGTGTTCGGCGCATTGCTCGATGGTTACAAGGTCGTCGGCGGGACGCTCCTGTCCCACGTTGCCCACAAGCAGGATGATGTTGCGTCCGCTAAGGTCGATGTCGTCGGGCGTTTCCACTATGCCTTTGCCGTAAGCGGCAGAGAGATAGCTTTTTACTTCGGCTTTCAGCTGTGTGCCGGCGGCAGTGGCGTCGATCTTGCGGAAAGTGGCGGCCTGTGCCGAGGAGTCGGGACGGAAAAAGGTGAGTCCCGAGTTTTTGGCGTTCTGCCGTTCGGCGGCAATCTCCTCGTCGCTTTTCAGGATAGGGAAATCGAACGGGGCGTAGAGGTCGCTGCCGCGCCAGAAACCGTTGGTGGAGTAGTCGTAGGTCTCCACCTTGTCCTTGTGGAAAATAAGCAGGATGAGCAGGGCCGTTACGCCGATGGCTATAATCTTGTAAACCAGCGACAAATGTTTCAGCAGTTTGGCAAAAAATGACTTCATATCTGTTTAAAAATCTTCGCGTTCGACCAAAAGGATGGCGTTTTGCGGTATGATAACGTATTTTTCGCCGTTATATTTTATCTCGGTGGCGGCTTTTTGCAGAAAAATGGCGAGGTCGCCGGGTTTCACCTGCAACGGCAGGTAATTCGGCTCGTTTTTCTGCGGGTTCCACGACTCGTCGTTTTCGGGTGAGGGCAAGGGGTAGCCCGGGCCGCATTTCAGCACGTAGCCAGTCTGCACTGTCTCTTTGTCCTGATACCCTGCGGGGAGGTACAGCCCCGATTTCGTCTTGTCGGCGGCGTTGGCGGGCTTTATCAGCACACGGTCGCCTATCACTATCAGTCGGTCTAAGTTCTTGTTGTTCATTGTTTTATTTTATGTCCCCACACTGTGTGCGGGGTTATTCTTTTTTTGTTCCCCACACTGCACTGCGTTTGTGCGGGGTTAATAATATGATGTGTCTTCGACACATTATTGGTATTCATTATTGTTTTTAAAAACTGGGACATCCTGGTAATACTGTCCATTTATATTCTTTTTTGTCATTAGTAATTACAAAATGGCGTGTGAGTTTATTATCTTTTTGTTTGGTTTTGGTGATGACCACTTTGCCCAAGTTCACGCCTTTCACACCGGTCTGGATAATGTGGGTGCTGTTCACCACGGTATCTTTTTCGATATGCGTATGTCCACTGACAATCAGGTCGATACCGCTGACTTGGCTGGCGAGGATGGGGTCGCACATTGGGCGGCCGGGTTCGGGGTCGTAGCCGAGATGCGAGAGGCATACGATAAGGTCGCAATGCTGTTGTTGAAGTACCGAAACCATCTCTTTCGACACCTCCACGGGGTCCAGATACTGCATCCGCTCCACAGTGGAGGTGAAAGTGAGACCGTCCATATTGGGCGAAAGTCCGAAAACTCCTATTCTAACTCCCTGACGTTCAATAATTATCCAATCTTTAATAACTTTTTCCAGCTCGGGACAGCCGGGGAATTTGTAGTTGGCGCATACGACGGGGAATTTGGCCTTTTTCAGCTTTGCCGCAAGGCTGTCCAAACCGTTGTCGAACTCGTGGTTGCCGAGGGTGGCGGCATCGTAGCCCATAATGTTCATCATCTCTATCTCCACGTCGCCGCCGAAGAGGTTGAAATAGGGGGTGCCTTGCGAAAAATCGCCCGCATCGAACAGAAACACAGGACCTTTGCTCTGTCGGCGTACCTCGTAGATGGCCTGCTCGCGACGCAGCACCCCGCCCAAGGTGTCTTTCGACGTGATGTAAGGCTCAATCTGGCTGTGGGTGTCGTTGGTGTGGAGTATGGTTATTGTTTTCGAACTTTTGCAAGTGACGAAAAGCGCCATCGCAAAGACTGCTACTGCTATCGGTAATATTCTGTTTTTCATAATGTTAATATTTGATTTATTTAAATGTTACGACTTTTGAAACAAAGTTCCAGACTTACATCGGCGATGTGGCCGTTTTCTGCAAGTTCGCAATATATCAGTATCATGTTTCTTTGTTTTATAATTTTATTGTTGTAATAGTTTATAATATTTCTGATTATTTCAATACTTAAAAAGGCTCTAATGTCTTTAACAACCTAGTGAACTTTAAAAGTTTATGGATTGAAAATCAGAGAAAAGTCAGTTACTTGTTATTGGTGCAAATATAGCCAATGATATAATGGGAGTAATACCGTAAACAAAAAATAATAAAAGAACTGCAATCTTCAGAGTTCTACTATACCGAGGAATATTATTAATATAGTCATGTTTAGATATTAATTCATCATAGTTCTTTCTTCTCCAGAGATAATATGGAGTAAGTGAAATTATTGTGACAATTAAACCAAGTATGGCAGATAAGCCATGATTACTATTTTTAAGCACATAGCAATCAATCAGGCACGATGTAATTATTATCAAATTCGATGAAGTCATAAACCATAAATAAGCACACAGCATATTTAACTGTGATTCTATATTTCCAAGAAGCACTTCTTTTAGTTTATTTTTCCAATTTTTACCATAATGTTTTATATAATAACTTTTTCTTATCCAAGTAGAACAATCTATTGCTATTTCCATCAAACAATAAATGAAATTTAAAAATAAATTCATAATTATACTTTTAATGTGTTAAATCATATACCCCGACACCCTCCAAAGCAACGGCGGCACTCTCGACATTCTGTGCAAAAGTGCCGAGAAAAGTGCTTACACACAGCAATGCAGTCAATATTACCATTTTAGTGTTCATCTTTTTTGTTTTTGCAAAAGTACGAAAAAGTGTTGCGTTATTTGATAATTGTTACCCTGCCGTCTTTCACACCGCGGAATTTTCCTTTGGCTTTGAAATATTCAATCATCGTTGTGCGGAAAGGCTGTGTCTGTGTGAAAATGTTTTTGGTCTTGACGTCGGCAAGAATCTTGTCGCCGCCGTTCTCGACGAAATTGATGGTGGCCATGCGGTAGGTACGGCTGTCGTCGAGTGGCTCGCCGTTGATAGTCACGGATTCGATGATGCCGCCTTTGTACACCAGCCGCACGCCCGCGGAGAACGACTGGATGTTTTTCAGCTCGCGCAAGTTGTTGAAAAACATTTTTCTAAGCTCGCTGCCTTTCACGTCGACAATCACCAGATTGTTGTTGTCGAAGGGCAACACGCTGAAAATCTTGCCGATAGTGATCGGCCCTGCCGGTATTGGCTCGCGTATGCCGCCGAAGTTGAGCAGGGCGAGGTCGGGAGTTTTGGCGTTCTGCCGCTGCATCTCGGTGGCACCGGCCTCCAGCAGTGCGTCGGTGAGGATGTTGGCGAGGGTGCCGTCGGGGGCCTCGTTGCCGAGGTCGTTCAGGGCTTCGGCCGCCACATCGTTGAAATACAGCTGGTAAAGCATCCGCACGCTGTCGTAGTACTGCATGATGCGACTATCCTTGCGAGGCACGAAACTTTTGTCGAGCGGTATCAGCTGCGACTCCTGTCGCACCTGATTTTGGGCTATGGCGCTGCCCGAAAACAGCACGGCCAAGCCTAATATAATGATTGTCAGCGTTTTTTTCATTGCGTCATTATTTGTTTTTGTCAATGAGATATTGAATCACCTCTTTGGCATTCTTTTTCAATTTAATTAGTGGGTCGATAAAGTACATTTCATCGTCTTCTCCAAGCAAAATATTGTCGCTGTCCGCACCGACGTCTGTTATAGCATAGTACTCGTTGCCCCAAGTGTACTTGTCTTCTTGTTTTAACCCGAGATTGTTCTCAAGATAGTTGATAATTTGTTGGTTTGAAGGCCGTTTAAAAGCACGGACAGCTTTTTGTGACAGTATGATTCTTATATCACCCAAATCTTCACCTATACCGATAAAAGTGTATTTGGTGTTTGGAAAAATCAAGTTATGAATTATGTGTTCATAAATGATGTCAGTGGATTTTGTGTGTTTTATTGGCTGTTTTGCGTATGGGTCTTTTACCTTGATGTATTCATCGCCTTTTTTGTAAACAACGCTTTCGCCCGAGCGTCTGCTTACTTGATCGCTAAAAAACTTGTATTGTTCTTTAGAATAGAAACACCCAGTTTTTTTAGCAATTTCTATTAGTTTTTCGGAGATTATTTCCCGTAATTGTCTCTCACCAATCTCTCTATCTCCCCAGTGTTCATCGGGTAACCCTTCCGCAAAACTTCGTATGTCGCCGAAATCACCAATTTCTTGTATTGCTCCGGCACCATCAGCAGATATTCCTCCGCCGTCATTCCTTCCGACAGCTTTATGTCTTTGAGTTCCGTCATTTTCTTTGTTATTTGATGTTTGCATATCTGAAAAATGATTTTGCAAAAATACAAAAAAAACTCGAAAAAACAAAACTTGGTAGATAAACGGATGTTCAGATTATCGGATAATCAGATTTTCAGATGTGAAATTTGGACGCACGCGGTGCGTCCTTACAATTTTTGAGACGCACGGCCGTGCGTCGTTGGTGGCTGAGCTTGTCGAAGCCACAATTTCAATTTTCAATTCTCAATTTTCAATTCCATTAGTCTTATCAGTTCGGGACGGTATTCGAAATGCATGGTGTCGTAGTGGTACCAGCGTCCGCCCCAGATAAAGCCGTGTTTCTCGAATATCTGCACTATCTGCAAAAGCATGGCGTTGCGGTACTTGATGTTGTCGCTCTCGGTGGCGCCTTTGTTGTCCCACCGCCAGTAGCTGGATTTCCCCACGCCGATGTCGATGGCAAAGGCGAAGCTGTGCGGACTGAGCCGCTGTGTGCCGGCCACGATGCGCCAGTTGAAAGTACCGGCGCTTTTGAGGTAGGCTTTCCATTCGGGATGACGGTCGAGCTCGTCGGAGACTTTCTGCAGCTGACGGTCAACGTGGTTTACCGTGCTAACAAGCAGTTTCTGTCCACAAAGTTTTGGACACCAAGTGATTGTACGAGCGCGATTGCGGACTTCGGCGGCGGTGTTGCCGTACATCTTTCTGAAAAAGGCCTCGCAGCGTATGCGGCCCGGGTCGCGGAAAGGCAGCACGGTGTCGGTGTAGTCCCAGAAAGCCATGTCCTCGATGTCGCAGCTTTCGAGTTTCTGCTGCCACGTGCGTTCCCGGCCGTCGTCGTAGAGCATCTTGGTGCCGTCGGCAAAGATAAGGCTGTCGCCGTCGAACCCCTTCAGTGATTCAGGATAGGCGTCGAGCAGGGCTTGTACAAACAATGGCACTTTTTTCTGCTGTTCCGCCTGCGCTCCGACAACGCTGTCCTTGACAGGAATATTCGTGGAAGCGTTTGAACAACAGATTGTTATCGCTGATATGGCAAAAAATAGCAGGTGTTTCATTGTCTCTTTTTTTACAATTTCGGACTCACGCGGTATGTCCTTACATTTTAAGACGCACGGCCGTGCGTCTCTACAATTTCAATTTTCAATTATCAATTTTCAACTATTTCAGCGGGTATGTCTCACGTATTATCTCTATTTCGTCGTTGCTGCAGTCCACCACGGTGGAGGGTACGTCGGTGCCGATGCCGCCGTCGACCACGCAGTCCACCTTTTTGTCGAAGAGGTCGTAAATCAGTTCGGGGTCGGTGAGGTATTCGCTCTCCTGTTCCTGATTTTCGATGCGTACGGAGGTGGAGATAAGCGGCTCGCCGAGTTCCTCAACGATGGCGCGGCAGATGTTGTTGTCGGGCACCCGCAGACCGATGGTCTTGTTGGGATTCTGGTAGTTGCGCGGCACGCTGCTGCTGGCCTGCATCACGAAGGTGTAAGGTCCTGGCAGATTGTTCTTTAGCATAAGGAACATATCTTTGTCCAAAGGTCGGGTGTACTCCGAGAACTGGCTCAGACTCGAGCATACGAGCGAGAATTTGGCTTTGTTCAGCGAGAAGCCCTTCAGCCGTGCCATCTGTTCCACGGTCTTTTTGTGACTCATGCTGCAGCCGAAGGCGTAGAGGGTGTCGGTGGGATAGATGATAAGTCCCCCGCGACGCAGGATGTCGCCTATCTTGCGGATTTCGTTGGTGTTGGGGTTTTCGGGATAAATCTTGGTGATCATTTTTTTAGTGATTAGTGACTGGTGATTAGTGATGTGAAGATTTTCGGATTAACAGATTTTCCGATTTTCCGATTTTCCGAATATCTGAATGTCTGAATATCTAAAAAACATTGTTCATTGTTCATTGTTCATTGTCAATTGTTCATTAATTTAATTAGAAAGATTTCCGTTGCTAGCATCAGCAGGGAGAGGATGAGGAAGATATGCCACAGGGGCTTACCTTCGCGCTGACTGCGGATGAGCTGGTCCAACGATTTGCCGGTGCTTTTTATCAGCGACAGACTGCTGTTCGCTTTCACAGCGTCGGAAATCTCGTCTTCCGAAAGGAAACTCATCTCCGACTCGCGGCGGTCGTAGTTGAAGGCGATGCCCTCCACCACTTTGTCGTCGGTCGCAACGACGTAATTGCCAGCGGTTTGCAAGTTGCCGTGGGTACGCAGGATTCGGCTGTCGGCACTGCCGGCCATTTCGGGGATTATCTCCGAACTTCCGTCCAATGCACGGATTTTCAGCACGTTGCCATTGCCTATTAGTTTGGAGGAGATGGCTATGTCGGTGCCTATAAAGTGGTAGAAGTCAGACACTTTGCCGCTGTGCAGTGCTATGTTGTACATCGTGGGGACAAACAGCGCCATGCTGCCGAAATTGGTCTGCTGGGCGTCGAGGGGGGCAGAGAGCAGGTAGATGCCGCCGTTGCCGCACTTGGTGAACGAAAGCAGGTCGCCGCCGTCGGCGAGGGTGAGCAGACTCTCCTTAACCGTTGAGCCAGAGGGCGTTGCACGGAAATGTCCGAACACCGTCGGCTGCTCGAAGTCGTTGCCCTGACGCTCGAACACGTTCCTGTAAAGCGGGTGCGAAGTGTTTGTGTGCGAGACTTTTACCTCGCCGCTGACAAACTCCTTGAACTCGGGCAACCGCAACTGTTTGGCGAAACGGTTGTAGGCCGCCAGATCCATCTCCTTGCTCGGCAGTAAAAGCACCGTGCCGCCGTTCTCTGCAAAGGAGCGCAGATTCTCTGCAAGTCCCGACTGAAGCGTAACCACCTCGTTTACAATGATTAAGTCGTAATGTGAGAAATCCTCGTAGCCCGCGGCGTTGGCCGTGCAGCTGCGGTAGGCAATCAGCGAGTCGTTGCCGAAAAGACGTCGTATATATTGATTGTCAGTGCGTTCGTTTATCGAAAGGGTGGCGATTTTCGAAGTGGGGTTGATGCAGAAAAAGATTTCGTCGTCGAAGGTGATGGGGTAGTCGGCTATGCTCACGCTGCCGTGGAGGATGGTGTTGTTGTCTATCGTAAATTGCAGTTTTACAGTGCTTTCGGCGTTGGCTGCGATGTCGGCCGAAGCCACGGCGCGTTCCTTGTCGTTCACCGTGAGTTTCACCTGAAGGTTCTCCACGGTCTCGCTACCGGAGTTGCGTAAGTGCGCCGTCACGCTCACCACGTTGCCCTGCGTGTAGGCCGGCGCGTCGAACGCAAGACTGTCGATAAACAGGTTGTTCTGTGCCGTTCCCTGCAAAGGCACTAAGTAACAGTGTGTTGCGCTGTCGGAAGGCAGTGCTTCGATGTCTGTGGCGGAGCTTTGGAAATCGGTGATAAGATATGCCGTGCGGTTGTCGGAACTGTTGTCGGAGCCGAGGGCCGCGAAAAGCCGTTTAGCTACGGTGCTCAGGCTCGGACTCACGGGCGACACCTCCACCTCGTCGACGGCGGCGGAGAACTCGTCGGGACTCAGCAGGCGGAACTGCGAGCCAGCCATGTCGTTGGTAATCAGTATAAAACGGTCGGAAGGACTGTAGCCCGCCACAATCTCCTTGGCTTTGCGTTTGGCTTCGTCGAGCAACGTGCCGGCCTCAGTGCCGCCCTCCATGCTGAACGAGTTGTCGATATAGACGCCCACGGCCGTGCTGCCCGACTGCAGAGCACTCTCCTTGGGTGGAATGACGGGTTGCGCAAAGGCGATGGCCAGAAAGGCGATGGCGAGGATACGCGCGGCAAGGATTAGAAGGTGTTTCAGCCGCGACTGCCGTTTGGTTTCTTCCGCCAGCTCCTCCAGCTTGGAAATATCGCTGAAATACACCTTTTTGTACCTGCGCAGGTTGAAAAAGTGTATCGCAATAGGAATGGCTATCGCCGACAAACCTATGAGAAACAGCGGGTTAAGAAACTGCATGCGACAATCGTGATTAAAAATTCAGTTTGCAAAAATACGAAATTTTTTGCAGAGTGAATAGTGATGCGTGATTAGTGATTTGTAGCGGGGGTTCAATATAGTATATCAGATATTTGCTCAAGAAGAACACTGAAATACACATGTCTATTGTCATGAAATGACTTGTATTTTTTGCTTGTAGAATAAAACCAGTTAAACAACTTTAAATCATCTTCTTCAGTAAGCATGCGTTTGTTCGCTTCGATGAAATTCTTTATAATATTACATTTTTGTAAAAAATTATATTCGGTAGCATCTTGAGGAAATTTTGACAATTCTTTCATGACGGAATCGAATTTCAATACTTCTTCAGGAGACAATTCTGTCAGCTGACGTGCTTTAAAGAACCATCTGTAAAGACATCCTTCATATCCTTTTTGGTTGCTGAATGGAAATCTCCTGTTTTTCTTTACAAATTTTTTGAATTCATGCAACCAATCAGCAAATGTTTTCGGCATCAAAATATACTTTCCGTCATATTTCCTTTTTGGGTAGCCAATATAATCGTCAAAGAAAAGTACAAGCTCTCCATTGCCAACAGCTTGAAATATAACAGTTGATATGCTATTCTTTTTTGAATCTGGACGTCTGTCTATTATTTTTTTTATCAAATTAGAGATTAGTATAGGCTCTTTGTTCTTTTTGACTATTTGAATTGCTATTTCTCGAATACTACCAGTGTTTTCGCCCCATTCCTTCAATCCCCAATAACCAGAATTACCATAATGAACTATACGAGGATCCGCATTTAAAAATTTAGAAATTCGCGAAGATTCTGACATTTTAAGAGGGATGTGTCGTTCAATACAAATATTTTCTAACCGCCTGAACATTTCGTCGAGATGCAATCTTGTTTTAGCTGACTTTAAAATATTATAAAGTGTTTCTTTGAAATCAAATACATTCGTTGGAATACACAATTTATCACCTTTGAATTGTATGTGATTCAATGTGCCACACAAGTTGAATAGTTCTACAAGCAATTGCTGCAATGCATCTTTTTCTTTTTCTGACAAATCAATTTGAATCTTCCAATATGAAGTATTATCCATAAAATAGTTCTCAATAGGTATTATTATGTCTGCATCATGCTTTATTTTACATAATCTTTCAAACTCTTTTAGTGCCTTGTTGAACTTATAATAATCAAATTTCTTATTGATTGAAATGCAAAAGCATTCACATGTCTTTATTGGATAAGTATACAAAATACCAGTTTTATCACATAACCAATATGGCGTCATTTCAAAACATTGTAAAAGAGCTATGAAATTATTACCGTCAATTGTCGGCTTGTTTTCAAAAAAAACTTTGAATTCGTCAGGATCCAAGGTTTTCTTCATAAAACCATAAAGATCATTGTTTTCTTTTTCAACGGCTTTTGAGTCGGGAACATAAAAATATTGTGTGTTGTCAACCCCATAATAAGACCAATCAGAATGATATCGGAGCCATTTTGGAACTACGGCTACTAGTCTTTTTCGTATATTGTTAGTAATCTGCCGGATTCGTTCTCGTGAAACACCCAATAGTAATTCCATAACATCTAATGGCGATACATATGCTCGGGGGTCTTTGTACACACCTAATATTTTATTTCTATTAACAGATGTCAGTTCCCATTTTTCAATACCATAATAAAGCTTAAACACACGGAACTCTCTCTCCGAAAGAGTATTACAAATTAAATTGTATGTCAAAAATGCCATTGGCATATAGCCATGTTTATTTTTGAAGTAATTAACGAAAGTTATTTCTGAAATTGAAAATGAAAAATTTTCGTCTAATAAGCGAGCAAATGTGTCTGATGCAAAATCTTGTGTTAAAAACGAGTCCGTGTAATACGTTATTTTTTTTTGTACTTCAGATGCTAACCAAAAGAATTCACTAGCTGACTTTTTTCCACATTTTCCAATTTTTAGAAAATCAATTTCAGAGGATTGCAGGTAGGGTACAAAAGCTTTAATAGAGAGAAGACCAAGTTTTTCTGCGATGTTATACGTTCTTGTTGAAAGGGTAGACAATAATCGGTCGTATGAATCTTGAAATAACACAATGTCGACTTCTTTTTGTTTTGATTCAGAATCTTTATTTGTTATGCTTATTTCTGAGTCTGTGACATCTGTTTCGTTTTCTTTATTAGATACCTCTATATCAGTTTGACCTTCTATGGTTTCGGCATATTCTTTAAGCTTGCAAAACAGAGCGAATATTTCCTGAGCAGTTTTCAAACCACAATTGCGAAAAGCAAGAATTTTTTTTAAGGAATAGAGTTTAGAAATGACAATCTGTGGATTATCAAATCCTCCTTTATTTAATATATGGTTTGCTCTTTTGGACAAATTTTTGCGTAAATCATCATAGTATTCTTGTAGGTCAGGTTTCATGTTGCTCCTTTCTTCTCAACCTAATGGTTGGATGACAGTCATACTCCTGTTTCAATTTATACAGTTCTGTGCCGGAAGTGACAATGTCTTTGCGAAAGTTGACATAGCAGTTTAGCAATTCTCTTACCTCATCGTCTTCAAACTTCAAAATGTTATCATTTGAAAAAATATTGGTGTGAATAACTGCAAGTATATTTTCCCATTCGTCTTTTGACAGTTTCTCTTTGCATTGTTGCCATAAACGTCGCCAATGTTCTGTGCCACGACCGTTCTTGTCGTCTAGCCACTTGAAGAAAAAACGATACAAAATAAAGGTCTCAGGCATTTCAAGTAGTTCAAAATATTCTTCTTCCGTATGCCCAAATGCTTCACCAAAAAAATCTACACCTTTTCCAACCTTGCCTTTTGTACTATTTAGAATGGCCTGGATTGCTCTGATGTATTTACGGTTCCAATGCATACCAATATAGTCCCTGTCGTGACTGTTCTCTCCATGCAATGGGTGATATTTCATGGGAAAAGAATATATGTTCACTCCTAACTCTTCGCAAAGTTCAACGTTTATTTTTAGTCTTCGATAAAGGTCTATAGGTTCATCCTTGAAGTTATAAAGAAGATAGTTGGAGAAATCTTTGATTCCAGCTGAAACGCTCAATCTAACGGCTTTTTCATAAGCTGTTCGTGTTTTTACGTCGTCGAAAGCTATTCGCAATGGACGTATGGCGATAGAGGCTAGCAATCGGGCTTTCTCTGCCGTAAAAAGACGTGCGTCTACCCCTTGATTAAAGTCAACATAACGTTGTTTCAATCCCTTATAGAGATGTTTGTCGTAATATGGTTTAATCTCGTCATAAGCAGCAAGCAGATTCTCTTTCTTAGAAGTTATCAACTTTTTAACATGATACTTTTCAAGTATCTTATATACCTCAAAAGATTCGTCATTGTCGCTTAGCGATTCATAAAACTGGCTCATTAGCGACTGTGTTTTTCGAATATAAGCACGGTCGTTCCAACCTTCACGAAGATTTCTTGCTGAGATTTCCAGCATGTTGGGTTGAGCAAATTTGGCACCACGTTCAAAACCACAAGCTTTAATCTCGTTGATAATGTCTTCGAAGCGTTCGGAAGCAAGGACATTGTTGTCCATTAGTAGGAGATCCTTTTGGTCGCCATATCGTTTGCGAATACCGTTAATGCGGTCAGTGAGCGAAATATAAGGAGTGTAAACTGGTTCAAGTGTGGGTACAGCGCAGAATGGACAATGACGAATGCACCCTCTCGACATATAACCATAGAAAGCATTCGACATTGGATATTTATAATCAATTTCGTCTAGGATGGAGTAATCCAGAGGCAACTCGTCAATAATCTGAGTATCTCCTTTGTCGAACACGCCAGGTTTATTTAGGACGCCCACCGAAGGCTTTACTCCCGTGGCTTCGTACAATTTGTCAGGCTGGATGGAGGCAAGTACTCCGCCCACATTTAGGTCTTTGGGCTTTTTGACAAGCTGTTTTGCGAAAATTATGGTCTCAACCGTAATGTCCCAATAAAATGTGAATAGTGTTGTAACACATACCCGGTCCCATTCGGGATGCAATTTCCAAGTTCCTTTCCAAAAGTAGTTTTTATAGTCGTCAAGTTTTCCTCGAACCAATAATTCAAAGTTTGAGTCTTTTGCTCCAATACTATCAAGAGCCTCGTGTTTGCGAGTCTTTATGTAGGCAAAAATTTTATCTTTTCTAATTCCCCAATCAATTGTGTTGTCAATCAATTCTAATTCGGCAATACATTTGTCTGCAATGCGTTCAATCACAAAGGTGGTCAAATCACCTTTGAAGAAAACGACATCCCAATTACCAAGATTCCTATAATAGGTTGATATTTTCATCAACCCTATTGGTGGGAATTTATTTGCGTAATTTGGCTCTAGGAGCAGTACTTTTTTTCTTGACGTCTGTCTCATCGTATTATTTGAGGCTATTCACAGCGATTTCCATTAGCTGAACAACACTCTTTTTATTGGAAGAAGGACAGACAACGAGCATTGTGCTGAATACTCGCTTCAACAAATCAACTTGCTCAGGACTATATTTTTTGCCTTCGAGTGAAGCCAGTATTATATCCACTTGTGATTTCGGTTTGACATGAACCTTCGTTTTTAGAGGAGTAATAGGCGGTGTGCTTGGTGTGATAGTCGGTTGTTGTGAAGGTGATGATGTGGACTTAGCATCCTGTGTTGTCGCTGAATGGGACGAACGATTAGAACTAGTGTTAGTCTGCTCATATGTTATTGTTCCGTCTACCATATCAAGAATGTCAGGTTCTTGTTTTTTTGTTTTTTGTAGAGTATCAAGATGTTTCTCTACTTCATTTTTTAACAAAATGTCATACTTGTTATGATATATGTCAACGATGTCATTGATTTCATCTTTAACATCACGTGTAGCTACCTTGTTAAATTCTTCAACATGCTCTTGTAGTTTTTCTTTTAATGGCGTGGCAGCATTGGAAAATTCAGGATTGTTAAGTTTTACAACGACTTCGTTTATTTTATTTAGTGCAGTTTTTAGTTTATTGGCTCGATAATAGACAGGACGTAAGGTGCTTGAGAAATATTTTTTGATTTCCTCAATTAAAGCGTCTGCTTCTTCTCCAGCTGCAAGTCCTTGTCTTCCACTGTCAGGGACAATATTATCGTTAGTGATGAATATTTCTCCGTAGAAATATTTATTGCCCCTGCTTTCTTTAAAGCAAGTATTAAGTATGTTCTTGTCAAGGGAAATGTTGTGTTTGCGTAATCTTATTCCAGCGTAACTATCTTTGTCCTCGTTTATTTGGACAGAGAACTCCGTCACAGCATACCAACCCCATCCGAGTGAACCGTATTTCGGATGTTTTGGTAGCTCAAAGTATCTAATCTTTTCAATAGGATCGCCGGTGCCAACGATTGTCACGCCGTATCCCTTTTCGATGTCGGAGTTGTCGTTGAGTGAACACCGAATCTTGTCAATTCTTTTATGTCTTTTGACATATTCAGTTTGAGGACAATTATTAATTAGAGAGTTGAACGGAACGGAATAGTCGATTGGGGCATATTCTGTTATGTAATTTTTTATCTCATCAACATCAAGCAGTATTTCACGAGAATTGATGACCTTTTTTAGGCGGACGATAAATTTGTGTTCTTCTGCTTTTGCAGGGACTGTCTGTGTTGTACATATCTCGCACATTGCATCTTCGGCCGAAATATCAGACTTCTTCTTCTCGACCATTTTCCTCAGTTTCAGTGTGTCAAGAGAAACAATGGTGGAAACATCCTCCCCCTTATATGAGGTTTCAAATTCGAGTATCTCGCAATATCCACCTCCAGAAAGGCGCCCAACGCCAAACTGACCAGCGGTATCAACACCATTTTTTACACTATTGGCAATGTCGGTTAGGATTTTT
Organism: Bacteroidales bacterium UBA1219; assembly: GCA_002309295.1. Classification (GTDB taxonomy): domain Bacteria; phylum Bacteroidota; class Bacteroidia; order Bacteroidales; family P3; genus UBA1219. Next base: position 33,244 of record DBXF01000029.1, read on the forward strand.
ACAGCGCTATCACTACGAATGCCTGTGCCGTTATCTTCGATGCTAATATCGTTTTTAGTGATAATTATAGACACACGGCCATCCTTCTCTTTAGAAAGTACACCTAATTTTACTGCCTCGTTTATGGAATCAAGAGCGTTTTGGATATATTCTCTGTAAATACAGCGAGGATTGCTGTATAGCTGTAACATCAGCATCTTTAACAGATCAATGCCGATGACAGGATTATCAATGTTTTGCGTGCTTTTAGCCATTGGGATATTGTTTATATGCAGGACGTGGAAATCTAATATTTACTAGAGACCGTAGTGCGGGATTGGAAATAATGTACTCTCCCGGGCTCAAACGTGTCATCATGTTCTGATACACTTTGGGGATATATCGGTAGTCGGACTTTGATACTTCTATAGCATTGGTGCGACCATAAGCTTGGGTAGCACAGTTGCCTTTTACTCTGTCGTGTATAGCGCTTCTGAATTGCTCAACAGAAAAAAGGATAATGCCCAACGAACGACCACGTTCAGCAATGTCAAGCAGTTGCTGAAGTATTGGAGAACTCTTTGGAACATCACTTGAGGCGTACTTGTTCAATTCATCAACAAATAGGATTACTTTTTCAGGTATATTGTCACGCTCAGCACCTAATTTCATGTCGTAAATCGCTCTGGCGACACTTCCAAAAACGAAACTTTGAGCATTGTCATCAAGGCGGGCGATATCAATAACCATGACCTGCCCATTGGTTAGGTTGTTGGAAATTTCATCTGTCAGGTCGATTTCTCCATTTTCTTCGTTTAGATTTGAAATGAAGATATTGCTTTGGATAGCTTTCTTTACACACCTTTTGAACTTGCGCCAACTAGTAACCATTATTTCGTTTTTTTTCCCACCATTTGGTTCGGTCTTTGTGCATTCGTCTATTTTTTCAAGTAGAGTGGGCCAACTATCGACGGCGTTAAAAGGTTCTTGTCGGTTAATAATATAATTGACACAGCTTTCAAGAGTTCCGCTGGAGTCATCTTCGTTTGCCAATAGGAGGTCTATTTTCTCAATGCATTTTTCATAAGTAAATTTGTATTTCTTGGCCTTGCCTGCCTTTATCTGCATTTTGACATCTTCGGGGTGTGCGTAGCTTTGAACATTTGCAGAAATCTTGTCCTTACTGTATGGATAGTAATATTTGACGTTTTCAAATGGCTGAGCGGAAAGTCCCAAATCAGAGTATATCTTTTGGTCTCTGCTAGATAGCTCATTATTTGGTTCGTCTATTGCCATCAGATCTCGGCCTTTAACGTTGAAGAAAACAAACGCAACGGTTTCGTTATTCTCAGTGCGGAATTTTTCTTGAATTGCTTTCAACAAGAACATTGAGAATGATGTTTTTGCTGCTAGACCTGAAATGCCTGATACATTGATGTGTGCACCATCGGGTCCCAATAAAAAATGTGAATTTAGGACAACAGGTACTTTTATCGAAGCATCACCTTGATACATCTGCAAATAACCACACACCAAAGGGTTTTGTACATCTTTCTCGCTTAATCCCAATGCAATCTTGATGTCGTTCTCATCGCAAAGAGAGACACGACGGTCATTCAACACGGGGGTATAAATGTTCTGTGTGTTGCATGAAACACGGACTTTTACATAGTTCATTCCAAGTCTGTTCATGTTTCCGACATTATCATCTATGGCACCAAAATCGCTTGAAATATAACTTGTGAAGTGACTGGGGGAATCTGTCACATGGTTTATTTCTTCTATTACACCATAGGTTGTTGAGTCGCATTCGTGTTCGACTTTTACGATGTCGAAAGGACTTAGTATTTGACGTTTGTCTGTCCAAAAGAAGAATTCGTCAATGGTTGATGGCGAACTTTCTGTTGCGGATACTTTACCAATAATCTTAGTCATGTCAAAAGAGATTTAGGATAATGTTCTGATTTATATAATTGGACTTGCAAAAGCTTTCTGTGAGAAAAACTGGATAAAGGTGATTTGCCCATCTGTTGTCTTTACCGTAACAAGTGGGATATGCTTCTCGAATAAGATTGGCGCTGATTATGTCGACAAGTTGAGTGTCGAGAACACCACCTTTCTCTTCTAAAACCATTTCGCATTTGATAACATCAGAGAAGTTCGTCTCTCTAAAATTACTGTTGCGAAGCCTTAGATACCACATGGCAAACTCGGATTGGCCTCCAGAAGCTGGATATCGATATGCCTTAGTGCGTTCATAAGGTTTTAAATTAGCTATGGTTTTAGAAAGACGTTGCCCTTTGAAGTCTCTTAACAAGTCTGGATTAAACAGTTTCGACACACCTACAACATGTTTGTAGTTAGAACGAAGCTGGTTCCATTCAGTGGTTGAAAGGTTTGAATATCCAGAGTTGTATTCAATAGAGCCATCTTTGATGAGAAAATGCTCGTTATCTAAACAATTGTCTTTGCACAGTTGAGCGACCATTAACTGTTCCTCATCGGTCATCTCGTTTTGTATCTTTGCAGTGCCACTGTTTTTATATCCATTTTTGTCAGCAGTAATGTCTTTTGAACCATCCGTAGGATAGAGAAGTATCTTGTCTATCTTGATACCATGTTCCTGTACAAAAACGCTTTTTGCCAACTTCTCGTTGATTTTCTCACAATACATGCGACAGAAGTTTGCCTCTTTATCGTCGTCATAATTGAAGTTGCGAGGTAAAGAAAGTAACACCTTGCGTGTAACGGAATGGCATTTGAAAGAATCTCTATTTTTTCTAACGCAGCAACCTACTACAATTTGACCGGCTAGGAATGGAAATATCCGGTCCCCAATAGCAATGTCATCTACCTTGTACACATGTCGTGAACCGTCAAGAAAGTATGAAAATAATGGAGCGCTAGCCAACTTCATCATATGAGCATTAATTAAGATGGTCTCTTGCCGAGACATATCCGACTCTGCAATCTGGGCGCTGTTCAGCTGAATGGCGGGTCTGTCATCGTAATCAAGAGTATCTTGGTCATTTTGATCAAGAATTAGTTTTCTTGTTTTATAGCAAGAATACTTTCCTTCGCCGTCTTTCTCAATAAAGTCCAGTATTTTCATTTATGGAGCTTCTCCACCCAAAGCCTCCAATAGGTGATTGTTCAACATTAAGAAAGGCATGAGACTTATGTGCTCATGTCCGTTTTCACAGAGGTAACGCCAATCACCTTCGAAGGAACGGATAAAACCATCAGGCTTTTTCCATGGAACATATCTCACGCCTGAACGGTATGCTGGGTGTAATAGCATACACGACAAGCGAAAGCAAAATGCTCCGTCCTCCTTCATAAATTGGCGTATTTTCTGTGAAAGGACAGCTGTTGCAATGCTTTCTTGCAAGGCTTACTTTTCTCTTGTAAGCATTTTGCAAAATTACGATTTTTTTTCCGTTTTGGCAAAAAAAAATCAAATTTACAATTTATTAGTGTGCAGTTTGCAGTTTTGAGTTGGCAGTTTGTGGCGGCACTTCGACAGGCTCAGTGACCGCTCTTTTTCTTTGGATTTTGCCCCAAAAAGGCAAATTATTTGTTTGGATTTTGTCCAAAATTGACAAATTATTTGTTTGGAAAATATTCGTTTTGTAATTGAAATTCTTGTGTATAAATGATTTGCGATTTTCTTTATCACATCTTCACGCCTTCACATCTTAACATCTTAACATATTCACTACACAATTAAACTGCTTATAGCAACGGAGTATAAAAAAAAACTCTTTTCAACTTCATTCCGAAATCCTAATTCCGAAATCCGAATTAAAAAAAATCGTATCTTTGCATTTCGAAACTCTTGGTAAAAAACTTTTGTAACACCCAATGCCAGAACTTATTAAAATCCGCAAAGGACTGGATATAAGCATTGTCGGAGCGGCCGAGAAGATTGTCGTAAGGCAGGAGACGCTCGGCAGCTGCGCCCTTAAACCGACAGATTTCGTCGGACTTACGCCCCGTTTGCTAGTTGCCGAGGGCGACAGCGTGCAGGCAGGCACGCCGCTGTTCTGCGACAAAGCCGACGAACAGATTCTCTTCACCTCGCCCGTGAGCGGCACTGTAACGGCCATCACGCGCGGCGAGCGTCGTGCCATAACGGAAGTTGTGGTAACTCCCGACGGTTCAAGCGCTTACGTGGATTTCGGCACTGCCGACCCGCTTGCCCTCACCCGCGAGCAGATTGTGGAGAAACTCCTGCAGAGCGGCACATGGCCGTATCTCCGTCAGCGTCCCTTCGGCACTGTTGCCAATCCGCGACAGACTCCCAAAGCCATCGTTATCTCGGCTTTCGACACCGCCCCCCTCGCTCCCGACTACGATTTCCTGCTCCACGGCCGTGGCGCCGATTTCCAGACTGGCCTCGACGCCCTCTCGCGTCTCACCGACGGCACCGTGTATCTCAACCTCAAATACAAGGAAAATTTCAGCGGAGTGTTCCGCAATTCCAAGAATGTGAAAATCAGTTACTTCTCGGGTAAACACCCTGCCGGCAACGTCGGCACGCAGATAAGCCGTCTGTGCCCCATCAACAAAGGCGAGACGGTGTGGTTTGCCAACCCTCAGGACGTGGCTATTATCGGACATCTCTTCAACACCGGCCGTTACAATCCCGAAAAAATCATCGCTTTTGCAGGACAGGGCGTGAAAAATCCTCGCTATTACCACCTTTTGGCGGGTGCCTGCATCGAGGACATCGCCAACGAGCAGGTGCAGCAGGAAAATATGCGTTTTATTTCGGGCAATGTCCTGACAGGTAGCAATATAGGCCGCGACGGATACCTCGGTTTCTACGACAATCTTGTGTCGGTAATTCCCGAAGGCGACGACTACGAGTTTATGGGCTGGCTCGCACCCGGACTCAAAAAACTCAGTTTCTCGCACACATTCCTTTCGGGATTTTTCAATACTCTGAATATCAATAAGAAATACGCAGTAAACACCAATCTCCACGGAGGTCGCAGGGCTTTGGTGCAGACGGGCAAGTTCGAGCAGGTGTTCCCCTTCGACATCTACCCCATGCAGCTGCTAAAAGCCTGTATCGTCGGCGACATCGAGCAGATGGAGGCTTTGGGCATCTATGAAGTTGAACCTGAGGATTTTGCCTTGTGCGAATTTATCGACGTGTCCAAAACCGACATACAGCGGATAATACGCGACTCACTTGAAACTTTGCGCAAAGAATGTTGATTTACACTTAATTACGTTAACGATGAGCAGATTAAGAACTTTTATCGACAAAATAAAGCCCAACTTCGAGAAAGGAGGCCGTTTCGCCAAGCTGCACTCCACTTTCGATGCTTTTGAGACCTTTGCCTACACGCCCAACACCGTAACGCGCACCGGCTCGCACATCCGCGATGCGGTGGACCTCAAACGCACTATGATTGTGGTGGTTATAGCCCTGATTCCCGCGCTCCTTTTCGGCATGTGGAACGTCGGCTACCAGCATTTCCGCACCCTCGACCCCGCCTTCTCCGCCGCCAGCGACATCTGGGGCTGTTTCTGGTACGGTTTTCTGAAAGTGCTACCTATAATAATAGTGTCGTACGTCACCGGACTTGCCATCGAGTTCACCTTTGCGCAGATACGCGGCCACGAGGTCAACGAGGGTTTCCTCGCCACCGGTTTGCTGATACCCTTGGTGCTGCCCGTCACCATCCCGTTGTGGCAGGTGGCTGTAGCAACGGCCTTTGCGGTGATAATCGGCAAGGAGGCCTTCGGCGGCACGGGCATGAATTTCGTCAACCCCGCCTTGCTGGCGCGCGCCTTCCTTTTCTTCGCCTACCCATCGTCGATGTCGGGAAACAGCGTGTGGGTTAGCGAACCCGCCGACGCCCTTACGGGAGCCACGCCACTGGCTTCGATGCTCGACGGACACTGCTCAGCATCCTTGGCCGATATGTTCTGGGGCTTTGTGCCGGGAAGCGTTGGCGAGACCTGTGTTCCGGCCATACTGCTCGGCGCCCTGCTGTTGCTCGTAACGGGAGTGGCAAGCTGGCGCATTATGGTGGCGGTGCTGGCGGGAGCCATCGGCACTTCGCTGATGTTCAACGTCATAGGCGGAAGCCCCATGGCCGAGCTGCCGTTCTACTACCATCTGGTGATGGGCGGTTTCGCTTTCGGTTGCGTGTTTATGGCCACCGACCCCGTAACCGCGGCGCAGACCAACGTCGGCAAGTGGATTTACGGATTCCTCATCGGCTTTTTAGTGATACTGATACGCGTGAAAAACAGCGCCTATCCCGAAGGCATGATGCTCGCCATACTGCTGATGAACGTCTTCGCCCCACTGATCGACTATATCGTCGTTTGGTTTAACATACGAAAAAGAACTCGAAGAAAAGCAATTAACAATTAGTTCGGAGTTCGGAACTCGGAGTTCGGAACGGATAATCATTATTCACAGCTCAACAACTAAACAACTAAACAATTAAACAGTTCACTGATCACAGATCACAGTTCACAAAATAAACAATGAAACCCAAGTTTACCAACCGATACATTATAATATATGCCGCAGTTCTGGTGGCTGTGGTGGCCGTGATACTCTCCGTGGCCAGCGAGGCGCTGCGTTCGCGCAAGGAGGCCAACGCCCGCAACGAGAAAATGCAGAACATGCTCGCCGCCATCGGCGTGCAGAGCGATTTGGACAACGCCAACACCCTGTACTCCAAATACTTCGTCGAAGAACTTGCCATCGACGGCAGTGGAGAGGTGGTGGCCCGATTCCAGCCCGCCGATGCCAAGAACGCCAAGGAGCGTCCCTTTGACATCGACGTGAAGGCACAGCAGACTTTGGCAAAAGAGGGCAAGGACTGCCGTCTGCCGCTGTTCCGCTACCAGAAAGACGGTGCCGAGGGCTATGTCGTTCCTCTGCACGGGGCAGGACTGTGGGGCCCGATTTGGGGCTATGTGGCTTTGAACGAGGATTTTACCACCGTGGTGGGTGTCTCCTTCGATCACAAGGGCGAGACCCCCGGCTTGGGAGCCAAGATAACCACCCCCGAATTCCAGAGCCAGTTTGTGGGTAAGAAGATAAGGAACTCCGACGGCGAGTTCGTCTCCGTGCAGGTGCTGAAAAACGCCGACAAAAGCTCCGACAACGAGGTGGACGCCATCTCCGGAGCCACCATCACCTCCACGGGAGTGGGACAGATGCTCAGGGAATGCTTGGAACCGTATGCTAATTAGTAATGAGTAATTAGTAATTGACAATGAACAATTAACAATTTTTTGGAAAACCGAACAATGAAATAATATAAAATTAGAAATTCCTATGAGTAGAAACAAATTGAAGACTGTTTGTGGCACTATAGCACTAATCGTGTTTGCTTTTATTCTGTTTCATAGTCTGTATTGGCTTTATTGTTATAACTTTATTACAGGCGTATTGTATTATTATATGTACCCCACTTGGATGTTGTTGTTGAATAGTGTTATTGGAACAGTGGGTGTCTGTTTGTCAATATTTCTTTTGAAAAGAAAAATCCGATTCAAACTTTTCGCAATCATTGCTGTTTCAATCTTTATTCTTTCGTGCATGAGCTTTGTTATGGTTTGGTAACAAAACGCAACTTTGTTGGACAATTATGTCCATTGCCCACAATGACGTTATGTGCTTATGCATTCGGTTTTGAATTGCCAATTTTCAATTGTCAATTTTTTAATTTTTTAATTGTAAATTGTTAATTGTCAATTATTTTCAAGGATTAACAAACAAACATTAAAAAAACTTTCAAAAATATTTGCGGAATAGCAAAAAAAAGAGTATTTTTGCAATTCGAAAAAATGTTCCTTTTTGGGGCGTTTTTTAGTTAGTAAAATCATTTAATATACACAAATAAAAGAGATTACACATGACAAAAGTAAAATCATTAGCTGAGCTGAAAGCGATGAGAGAGAAACTTCAGAACTCCCTCGACGTACGCGAGAAGAGCGAAAACCCCGAATCGCTTGTTCAGGTTAAGGTTGCCATGGCTACCTGCGGTATCGCCGCCGGCGCCAAACAAGTTATGGAACACATGATGGAGAAAGCCGAAGCGCTGAAAATCCCCTGTGTTTTCACACAAACCGGATGTATGGGCTACTGCCATGCCGAACCCACCATCGAAGTGCGCGTCCCCGGCCGCGAACCCCTCGTATTCGGACACGTTGACAACAACCGTGCCGACGAAATTCTGGAAAAATATGTCCAGAACAACGAACTCGTGGAAGGCATCATACCCGTAAACTACGAAGTTATTGACAAATAATCGGAGGAAAACACATGGCAAAATATAAAATGCACGTTCTGGTTTGCGGCGGCACAGGATGCAAATCGTCCAACAGCCTGCAAATCATCGAAAACTTCAAATCTTTATTGTCGAAGAACAACCTGCAGGACGACGTTCAGGTTATCAAAACCGGATGCTTCGGTTTCTGCGAACAGGGCCCCATCGTTAAGATAATGCCCGACAACACTTTCTACACCCGCGTTAAACCCGAAGATGTGGAACGTATTGTAAACGAGCACCTCATCAAAGGACGTAAAGTTCCCGACCTGCTCTACACCAACCCCGAAAACAAAGAGCACGTGAGCGACTCCAAACACATGGATTTCTACAAAAAACAAATCCGTATCGCTCTGCGTAACTGCGGTTTCATTGATCCCGAAAATATCGACGAATGCATCTCCCGCGGCGGCTACGAAGCCCTCGGAAAATGCTTGAGCGAGATGACCCCCGAACAGGTTATCGCCGAAATGAAAGCCTCCGGACTTAGAGGCCGCGGCGGTGCCGGCTTCCCCACAGGTCTGAAATGGGAACTCTGCGCCAAAAACAAAGCAGACCAGAAATACGTTATCTGCAACGCCGATGAGGGCGACCCCGGCGCATTTATGGACCGTTCCATCCTCGAAGGCGACCCCAACAGCGTCATCGAAGCTATGGCAATATGCGGCTACGCAATAGGTGCCACTAAAGGTCTCATCTACATCCGTGCCGAATATCCTCTGGCCATCGACCGTCTGAAAATAGCCATCCGTCAGGCCCGCGAATACGGCCTCCTCGGCGAGGACATCCT
>DBXF01000029.1:42428-42553 GCA_002309295.1 Bacteroidales bacterium UBA1219
ACACTGAAACCCCCGTTCCCCGCTGTAAGCGGCTACATGGGAAAACCCTCCAACGTGAACAATGTTGAAACTTTCGCCAACGTGCCCGTTATCATCACCAAAGGCGCTGAATGGTTCAACAAAAT
>DBXF01000029.1:42742-88981 GCA_002309295.1 Bacteroidales bacterium UBA1219
CGGCTCTATGATGGGCTCCGGCGGTATGGTGGTTATGGACGAGACCTCCTGCATGGTGGCTATCGCTAAATTCTACCTCGAGTTCACCTGCGAGGAAAGCTGCGGTAAATGTACACCCTGCCGCGTTGGTAACAAACGTCTGTGCGAGATCCTCGACAAGATTACCAAAGGCAACGGCACAATGAAAGACCTCGAAGACCTGCGCAACCTTGCAGCAGTTATCAAAGACACCGCCCTCTGCGGACTTGGTCAGACATCGCCGAACCCCGTTCTCTCCACAATGGACAACTTTATGGACGAATATATCGAGCACGTTCAGGACAAGAAATGCCGCGCCGGCGTTTGCAAGTCGCTGATGAGCTACGTTATCGACAAGGAAGTTTGTATCGGATGCGGCAAGTGCGCCAAAGGCTGTCCCGCCGACGCCATCACCAAGACCGACTACATCGCTCCCGGCCACAAATTGCCCTCGATGGTTATCAACTCCGAAAAATGTATCAAATGCGGCGCTTGTATAAGCGGTTGTAAGTTTGGTGCTATTTCTGTAAAATAAATTGGTAAAACTATTAAAAATTATTAGAAAATGGTAAAATTAACGATAGATAACAAACCGGTAGAAGTAGCAGAAGGCACAACAATACTGAAAGCCGCCCGCCAAGCCGGTATCAATATTCCTACACTGTGCTATTTCGAGCTTGCAGGAATGAAATTCGAGAACAAACCCGGCGGTTGCCGTGTTTGCGTTGTAGAAGTGGAAGGCCGTCGTAACCTGGCTCCCGCTTGCGCAACAGACGTTATGGAAGGTATGGTAGTCCACACCAACAGCCCGCGCGTTATCAACGCCCGCCGCACCGTGGTTGAACTTATCCTCTCCGACCACCCCAACGACTGTCTGCAGTGCGAGAAATCCGGCGACTGCGAACTTCAGGCCCTCGCCGTGAAACTGGGTATCCGCGAAATCCCCTTCAAAGGCGAACAATCCACCTACAAAACCGACACAACCCTCTCCGTTTACCGCGACATGAACAAGTGCGTTATGTGCCGCCGTTGCGAGACTATGTGTAACAAAATCCAGAGCGTTGGTGCTCTTTCGGGCGTTAACCGCGGTTTCCAAGCCGTTGTTTCCCCCGCTTTCGAGCAACCCCTCGGAGAATCGTCGTGCGTTAACTGCGGACAGTGCGTACAGGTATGTCCTGTGGGCGCCCTCACCCTCGTCGACAATATCGGCGACGTGATGAAAGCCATCGCAGATCCTAAAAAGACCGTCGTGGTTCAGACAGCTCCCGCAGTGCGTGTTGCCCTCGGCGAAGAATTCGGTATGGAACCCGGCACCATCGTTACAGGCAAAATGGCCGCCGCTCTCCGCAGACTGGGATTCAACTACGTGTTCGACACCGACTGGAGCGCCGACCTTACCATTATGGAAGAAGGCACCGAGCTGCTGCACCGCGTGGCTAAAGTGCTGAATGGCGAAAAAGCCGTTCTGCCTCAGTTCACCAGCTGCTGTCCCGGTTGGATTGCTTTCATGGAAAAGAACTTCCCCGATCTGCTGCCTAACCTCTCCACAGCCAAATCGCCGCAACAGATGTTCGGTGCTGCTTGCAAGAATTTCTTTGCAAACAAGATTGGCGTGAAACGCGAGGATATGGTGGTTGTTTCCATTATGCCCTGCTTGGCCAAGAAGAGCGAAGTGGCACGCGACGAGTTCAAAGTAAACGGCGATCCCGATGTAAACTACTCGCTCACCACCCGCGAACTTGCCCACATGATCAAACAGTACAACATCGACCTCAACGACCTGCCTGAGGAAGACTTCGACAGCCCGCTGGGTGAATCCACAGGTGCCGCCGTTATCTTCGGTGCTACCGGTGGTGTGATGGAAGCTGCTCTGCGTACCGCTTACGAAGTTCAGACCAAGAAAACCCTCCCGAGAATCGATTTCGAGGAAGTACGTGGTCTCGACGGCGTTAAGACAGCTACCGTTGACTTCGAAGGTCTGCCCGTGAAAGTTGCTGTATGCCACACTCTGGCCAACGCACGCGCTATGATGGAAGAGGTTCGCAACGGCAACCCCAGAGGTTTCCACTTCATCGAGGTTATGGCTTGCCCCGGCGGTTGTATCGGCGGCGCTGGTCAGCCCTATCACCACGGCAACAGCGACATCATACGCAAACGTATGGAAGCTACCTACCGTGAAGATGCCGGCAAACCTATCCGCAAATCGCACGAGAATCCCGATATCATCGCTATATACAAGGAATACTACGGCGAACCCTGCGGTCATCTGAGCCACGAACAGCTTCACACAACTTACTTCGACAGAAGCAAAAAAATCGAAGCCGAATAAACAAAGTGTTTACTTATTAAAATCGAATTCATTATGTCAAAAATAAAATTGTCAGCTGACAAACTGAACACGATAAAGGAAATCTGCGCTTCCTTTGGAAACAAATCCGGCGAAGTTATCAACGTGCTTCACCAAGTGCAGGGTAAATTCGGCTATCTGCCCGCCGAAGTTCAAGAGGTTGTAGCTCACGAACTCCAGATGCCGGTGGCCAAAGTTTACGGTATTGTATCGTTCTACTCTTTCTTCACCATGCAGCCCAAGGGCAAACACCCCATCTCGATATGCCTGGGTACTGCCTGCTACGTGCGTGGCGCCGAGAAAGTGCTTGACGAATTCAAACGCCAGCTCAACATCCCCGACGGCGGTGTTACCCCCGACGGCAAGTTCTCCATCGACACACTGCGCTGCGTGGGCGCTTGCGGTCTGGCACCCGTAGCCATGATTGGCGACAAGGTGTATGGTCGTCTCACCCCCGACAAAGTGAAAGATGTTCTGGCCGAATACGCTGAATAATCTGTCGAACTTTTGACAAGACGATAGAGAGGAACGGCAACGTTCCTCTCTTTTTCTTGTTGCGGCGGATTTGATGTTCTCCGCTTCGCTATCGAAACATCCAATGGATGTTTATTATTCTCCGCTACGCTATCGAAACATTCACAGAATGTTTCTTCATACGACGCAGTAGAGTTGCGGGATTTCAAATCCCAATATGCCACTGTTGCGGATTACAAATCCGCAACAACTGAAATAAATCCGCAACAACTGAAATTTTTAATGTCGTTTACTAAAAATTAAATATGCCAACTTTCCAAGATGTTTCAAAAAAAACATACATAGGACTTATTGCTATTCATTGCCCTATTTGTAATGTACTAAATCACATTGATAATATGACATGGTATTCATCCGACAATTGGGTGTTGGATAGAACTATCATTAAACCACATACAAATATTTTATCACTCTTCGAAGACGGTGATATTACTTATTATTCACCAGAAAAAAATATTATATGGGAGCCACAATGTTCATTAAATTCTACAATCATACGCACTTCTTCTGAAGATGGCAACATCGCGTTATTCAGAAGTTTATCTCAATTAGAAGACTGCTTTATGATTCGGTTGCAAGAAAAAGAAAATGTTTTCTTTACTTTCTGGGGGAAAAAAAATAATAGCAAAGATCAACGTGTTATTCAGTATATATCAAACGATACAAAAAATGAATTTTATCAAGAAGGTGTCCTTTTGAATTTTGAGAACCCATTATATTATGAAAGAAAGAAAAAAAAAGACAGAATTAATAAAGATATTATTGTTGAATATATGTCTTATTTAGGATGGTATATCTCCGAGGATACATTTTGGGTTAGTAACAGGGATTCTTATTTGGATATAAGAACTTTTCCCGTCGCTACTGATTTGTAATCCGTTAAAGCAATAAACCCACCCCGCAGCCGATATTAAAATGATGTTGAGAAGATTATTATATACAAGCGGGATTACAAATCCCTATACTAAAGCGTGTCGGATTACAAATCCGACACGACGGGTGCGGCTTTAATCATGCACAACGACACAAATATAATGCTATTAAAAAATAATCATAGAGGTAATAAAATGAAAATAAATAAGGTGTTGTCTTTATCAATTTTTCTTATGCTTTCATGTGGTTCCACAGATAATGGCCCTATGTCAAAAGAAAATATGGCCATTTTTGATGGGTGCACATTATTTTTTAGGGGAATTGACGACTGCGGATATAGTCTATATGCATTAATGGTAGAGGATAATTCGAAACAAGGTTGGATTTTCTTAAATGCATGGTACAAGAGTATTACAGATTTCCGACTACTTGCAATGGATTCTGCAGAGGTTGATACGATGCGTGTGTTAGGTGTTTTGTCGGCGGCGACCAGATACGATATTCGAGAAATACATCCAACAAGAGAACATTCCCTGGATGTGTATTTAAAAGGGAAGGTAAAACCTATTATAATTTCTCTTGATTGATAGAATTCGTTGAATCAAATGAGTACCTACCGTTTACATAGAGGATACTCTTGTTGCGGCGGATTTGATGTTATCCGCTTCGCTATCGAAAGGTTCACAGAACCTTTCTTCACACCTTCGGGGCTTTGCTGACCACTGACTACTGAATACTGACCACTAATTGTCAATTTTCAACTTTCAATTTTCAACTCCTAAAGAAATCGTACACCACTTTGGCTTTGGCCATGCCGATGCATTTGGCGAGGTCCTCGAGGGGGGTGTTGCGTATCTGTTTCACCGATTTGAACTGCAGCAGCAGCTCGCGGGCTGTCTTCTCGCCGATGCCGGGAATCTCGGTTAGGGCGGTCTTGAAGGTGCCTTTGGAGCGTTTGTTGCGGTGGAAGGTGATGGCAAAACGGTGCACCTCGTTCTGTATCTGCTCCAGCAGGTGGAACAGCGGACTGCGTGGCGCTATGCCTATGCTTACTGGCGGGAAACCGTACAGCAGCTCCGAGGTGCGGTGGCGGTCGTCCTTGGCAAGTCCGGCAATGGGGATGTCGAGGCCCAGCTCGTCGTGCAGCACACGGCGCACCACCTCCATCTGGCCTTTGCCGCCGTCCACTATTATCAGCTGCGGCAGGGGTTTCTGCTCGTCGCGGAGACGCGTGTAGCGACGTCTCACCACCTCCTCCATCGAGGCGTAGTCGTCGGGACCGTCAACGGTTTTGATGTTGAAATGGCGGTATTGCTGGCGGTCGGGCATGCCGTCGGTGAAATGCACCATGGCGGCGACGGCGTATTCGCCCTGTATGTTGGAGTTGTCGAAACATTCTATGTTGCGCGGTAGCTCGGGCAGTCCAAGCTCTTTCTGAATCTTTTCCAGAAGCTGTGTCTTGCCTGCGTCGGGGTCCACCAGCAGCCGTTGGCTGAAACGCTCGTGCTGATAGAATTTCACGTTGCGCAACGACAACTCCAGCAGCTCTTTCTTGGCCCCTCGGGTGGGGATAATCTGGTGCAGGTATTCATCGGGCAGGTCCACTTTTATCGGCACAACTACCTCTTTGGCAGTGCTTTGCGTGCTTTGGTGCAGTTCGGGGATTATCACCGCAAGGATGTCGGCGTCGCTCTCGTCGAGCTGTTTCTTGATTTCCGTTGAAAACGAGTGGATTATGCCGCCGTTCTTTATCCTCATCATGTTGACGTAGGCGAATTTTTCGTCGGAGAGGATGGAGAACACGTCGAGGTCGCGCACCGAGGTGTCCACCACTGTGGAACGGCTCTGGTACTGGTTCAATAGCATTATTTTCTGTTTCACGGCTTCGGCCTGCTCGAATTCAAGAGCATCGGCATGACGTGTCATCTCGGCTTTCAAATCGTTGAGCGTTTCGCCGAAATCGCCTTTCAGTATGCGGCGTATGTTGTCGACGGTGGCGTTGTAGTGCTCGTAGCTCTCGTTGCCCGTGCAGGGGGCGTTGCAGAGCCCGATCTGCGCGTTGATACACGCCTTGAACTTGCCCTGTTCCACGCTTTTCCGCGTAAGCGGCAGCTTGCAGGTGCGGTAAAGGAACACGTTGCGTATCATCTCCTGCAACTCCCTGAGTATCTTTTGGTTGGGATAAGGTCCGAAGAAAGTGCCGCGGTTCTTCTGGCGGTCGCGGGTGAAGAGCAGTCGTGGGAATTCCTCGGCGGTGAGGCAGAGGTAAGGGTAGGTCTTGTCGTCCTTCAGCATGCTGTTGTATTTTGGCTGAAGGGTTTTGATAAGGTTGTTTTCAAGAAGCAGTGCGTCAACCTCCGTCTGCACAACGGTGTAGCGGATGGTGTATATCTTGCGGACGAGGATGCGGATTTTCGGCGAGAGGTCGTCGTAGTGGTTGAAATAGGAATGCACACGGCGGCTGAGGTTGCGTGCCTTGCCCACATAGAGCAGGTTGCCGCCCTCGTCGAAATACTGATAAACGCCGGGAGTTTCGGGCAACGTCTTCAGCTGCTGCTCGATATGGTCGAAATTGCGGTTGAAACTCCTGTCGCCCGCCACGGTTATTCTATTTTGAGGTCCATATTCACTTTCACAATCTTCACGCCGAAGGTCAGAATGCCCTCTGTTTCAAAATATTGCGAGCCGTTTTTTACCAACAGCTCGTGCGGCCCCTTGGCGTTGAAGAAGAAATATTCGCGCACCTTGCGGTCGAACTCGTAGTAGCGTCCAACGGGGTTGCCGAGCCAGTTGCCGCGCTTGTCGCGGATGGCGATTTCGGTGGTGAGCTGCCGTTTGTAGTCCTCGCTCTCGTTGAGGGTGCAGATGAAAGGCAGCATCTCGGGACGGAAGGTGGCGGTGTCTATCCTGAAACGGAAATAGATGTCGTAGCAGGCCGCAGTGTCTTTGATGTCGAACTTAAACGACTCAGGCTCAAAACGTTGCCATTTGGCGTCGGGGAACTCGTGGGTCTCGTCGAGCACAACTTTGTTTTCGGAGCAGGCGACAAACAGACCTATAGTTATTGTTGCTAAGAACAGAATTTTTTTCATTGTGGTAATTGTTTGAAAATTAGCGTGTTTTTACAAGCTGTTGCAGAATTTCGATGGCGTTGGTTGCGGCGCCTTTGCGCAGGTTGTCGGCCACCACCCACAGGTTCAGCGAGTTGGGTTGCGAAAAGTCGCGACGTATGCGGCCCACAAACACGTCGTCCTTGTGGTGGGCGATGATAGGCATTGGGTATTGCAGGGCGGCGTTGTCGTTGCATAGGGTGACGCCCGGAGTGTCGGCGATTATGCGTATTGCCTCGTCGAGGTCGTAATCCTTTTCAAATTCGATGTTCACAGCCTCGGAGTGTCCGCCCACCACAGGCACACGCGCCACGGTGGCGGTGATGGCTATATTGTTGTCGCGCAGTATCTTGCGAGTTTCGTCGACCAGTTTCTGTTCCTCTGTGGTGTAGCCGTCGGGTTGGAAGTCGCCGCCGTGGGGGAACAGGTTGCGATGGATGGGGTAGGGGTAAGCCTTGTCGGCTTCGCGTCCCTGCTCCTCGGCCTCGAGCTGACGTATGGCTTTAATGCCCGTGCCGGTGACACTCTGGTAGGTGGAGATTACCAACCGTTTGATTTTGTACGCCTTATGCAGCTGCGACACCGCCAGCACCATCTGTATGGTGGAGCAGTTGGGGTTGGCAATAATGCGGTCGGAGGGTTTTATAACGTCGAAATTTATTTCGGGCACCACAAGCGGGATTTCGGGCACTTTGCGCCATGCCGACGAGTTGTCGATGACCGTGGTGCCGACTTCGGCAAAGAGCGGCGCGTACTGGCGCGAGGCGTCGGCACCGGCGGAGAACACTGCATAGTCGGGACGGGCGGCGATGGCGTCGTCGACGGAGACGACTTTGAGTTTTCGTCCGGCGAAGGGAACCTCTTTGCCCACCGATTTTGGCGAGGCGGCGGGGATAATCTCGCAATTGGCAAAACCGCGCTCCTCAAGCACTTGGAGCATCACGCCACCCACAAGTCCGGTGGCACCTACTACTGCTATTTTCATGATTTTGTGTGTTAGATTCGATTTGCAAAAATACGCTTTTTTGGTGAATGGTGAATGGTGAATGGTGATTAGTTAGTAACATACTGTTGGGGATAGTTTTTTATTTCGGATTTATGATTTCGGATTTCGGAATGATGTTTGGATAAGGGAACGTGGAATTTATGTGTTAAACAACCAGATTTTTTTATATCTAACAGCATTTTCATCCACTATACCCAACAAAAAAAATCAGGCAGCCGCATCGCAACTGCCCGACTATATTCTAATTTCAATTTTTACTTTTCATTTTTCAACTCGCGACAAAAGTCGAAAAGGGTGGGGTAGCAGTAGTCCACCAGACGCGGGTTCTGACGTGCTATCTGCGGTTCGTCGCCGACAAGTACCGTCGTCATTCCGGCGTGTTTGCCGAATTCCATATCCGTCTTGCTGTCGCCAATCATCACCGACTGCTTGAAACGCACGTCGGGGAAGTCCTTGCGAGCCTTCAGCGCCATGCCTATGCGCGGCTTGCGGTCGAAACTGTGCTCGGATTTCAGCTTGGGACAGTAGTATATCTTGTCGATACGTCCGCCGTGCGCTTCCACCTCTTTCACGAAAGTGCTGTGTACCAGCGACAAATCATCTTCCGTCATCAGGCCTTTGCCGATGCCTTGCTGGTTGGTGACGATGAAGATGTGGCTGAACACCTGTGTAAAGGTTTTCATGGCTTCCAGCACTCCGGGAATTATTATAAATTCCTCGGGACGAGTAACATAACCGCCCACAATGCGTTGGTTGAGCACTCCGTCGCGGTCGAGGAAAAGGGACCAGCCCGAAAAGTCTTTCATCGCAGGCGGTTATTCGTTAAGCAGTTCTTTCTCAATAAGATACTGGTTGCGGGTGCTGGAGTTGCGGCAGATAAGTTCGCCGAGGAATCCGGCAAGGAACAGCATCACGCCGAGCACGAGGAACAGCATGGAGAGGTAGAACCACACGCTGCGGGTTAGCGAGATGACGTGGCTCAGACGCAGTATTATCACCACTATCAGCGATATAAGGCCGAACAGTCCGGATATGCTTCCCACGGCGCCGAAGAAATGCATGGGCTGTTTGCCGAACTTGGAGATGAACATGATGCTCATCAGGTCGAGGTAGCCGTTGATGAAGCGGTTCATGCCGAACTTGGTGGTTCCGAACTCGCGTTTGCGGTGCTGCACCACTTTCTCGCCAATCTTCGAAAATCCCGCCCATTTGGCTATCACGGGGATGTAGCGGTGCATTTCGCCGTACACTTCGATGCTTTTCACCACGTCGCGGCGGTAGGCCTTTAGTCCGCAGTTGAAGTCGTGCAGCTTGATGCCCGACATGCGGCGTGTGGTGGCGTTGAATAGCTTGGAGGGTATGTTCTTGGCTATCTTGGAGTCGTAGCGTTTTTTCTTCCATCCGGAGACGAGGTCGTAGCCGTCCTCTTTTATCATACGGTAGAGTTCGGGAATCTCGTCGGGACTGTCTTGCAGGTCGGCGTCCATGGTTATCACCACATCGCCTTGAGCATGGCTGAAACCTACGTTGAGGGCAGCCGACTTGCCGTAGTTGCGGCGGAATTTCACTCCCTTGTAGCAGGGATTCTCTGCTGCGAGGCGTTCTATCACCTCCCACGAGTGGTCCTTACTGCCGTCGTCTATCATCAGCACCTCGTAGGTGAAATTGTTTTCGTTCATCACGCGGGTTATCCATTCTGCCAAGTGCGGCAGCGACTCATCTTCGTTGAAAAGCGGTACTACTATTGATATGTCCATTTTTTTATGTTGAATTGTTTATTGCTTAATTGTCTTATTGTTTAATTGTTAACTCCAAACTCCTAACTCCCAACTCTCAACTATTTCGCCGGTATCGTGCAAGTCAATCCCAGCAGGAACTGAATACGTTTCGACGGGTAGTTGGTCCAGAAAAAGTAGCGTTGGTAGGCGATGTTGTCCAAATCGGCGAAAACCGACAGGAATTTGGTGATGCGGTATTCCATGTCGAGGTGTATGCCATATTTCATGCCAATTGTGTCTTCCTCGAAAGTGTTGCCCACGTGTGCAAGTCCGTACATCTTACCGAGCAGTCCGGTCTCCAAACGGGCGTAGAATTTGTTGTTGTAGTTGTAGGCTACGGTTACAAAAGCGTCCCAGCCAGGTTTGTAGAGCGGTTTTTCGAGGTCGCCTTTCATTTTGTATTTGTACATATTGCCCTTTAGGCCGAACGAGAAACGCTCGTCGAGGTGATAGTCGGCACCAGCCTTGATATTCAGAACGTTGGCGTCGGTGTAAATGGTTTTGTAAACGTTGTTCAAATTATAGAAAGTGTCGAGCATGTAGAACGGCAGATTTTTGTAGAGTGTGTACGAAAAGCCGGCGTACATATTGAATTTCTTGGTGAAATTGAATTTGGCTTCGGCAAAAAGATTGTTGTAGTTGGTGTTTTGTGTCTCGCAACGTGGACCGACAAAGGGATTTTCGGTGCGCAGCGTTTGCCAGCTGTTGTGGATGTAGTCGCCGGTAAGTCCCACGGTGAGGTGCAGTATGTCGTTGAACAGCGTCTGCGAGGCGGTGATGTTGGGGAAAAGTTTGAAACCGTCGTCGGTGGCATAGGCGAATTTCAGTCCGATGTTCATTTTAAAGCCGAATGCCTTGAAAAGGAAATAGGGCTGTGCCGCAAAAATCGTTGTCCCGCCGAGGCTGTCGGCACGGGCGGCGTTGCGGTTTATAAGTGTGTCGAAGTTTTGCATGGGGAAGAGCGAGGTGTCGCCGGTGTTTTTGTAGTGGTCGAACTGCAGCAGCACACCCACAATTTGTTTCTCGGTGCCCCAAAATTTGAAACCATAGTGCACATCGGCGTCGAAAGAGGTACGGAACTCGTTGGAAGCGTATTTGTCGCGTTGGTTGGTAATCAGCAGGTTGGCTTCGTAGTTGAGATTATGGTAGTCGATGTTGGTGCTGCTGAAATTGGCGTTAAGGCCAAGTGTGTTGTAATATTGCGAGTAGTCGGCGGTAAGCGGCTCGGCATCGGGGACGTAAGTCTGCCACAGACTGTCGGTGAAACCGTAGTATAGGTTGTAGTCGTGATTGTAGAAGATGTTGGCCGAAAGGCTGTTCTTAGCCCATATTTTCTTTCCGAAGATGTCCACCTCGGTGTTGGAGCCGTAGTTTTTGCCGTAGTCTTTCAGCGTCCACCACGACGATTTGTGATACACTCGTGCACCGTAGTTGAGGTCCTTGCTACGGGTGCTGTTGAAATAGATGTCGGCCAAGGGGGTACAGTAGTTGCCGAATCCCAGCTTTATGTAGTTGCGGTACAGACGTGTGGAGGGCTCTCCCTTTATACGTGCGGGTTTTATGCTTTCGGGCATGTAAAGGCTGTATATGCGACGCGAAGCTATGGAGTAGTTGTATTCGGGAGTCATGGTGGCTGTGTCGTTGATGCTTGGCGCGATGTTCAGCTTGTCGGTGTTTTGCAGCACGGGGTTGAAACTGCCCACCACCACCACTTTTTCGTTGTAAACGTTGGTGTCCTTGGTTTGGGCTGTCGCCGTTGCGGCCGAGGCACACAAAACCGCTGCCATAGCCACGGTCTTGAGGGTGTTTTTTGCTTTGTTCATAACAGGGACGTTATTATGTCGTTAAACAATTGTTCTTTTATTGATGATATTTTTTAGTTTTCGTCGACGTTTATCTCCTCCAGCTCTTTTTCGGCTTTGCTGTCGGCTTCGGCCTGAGCTTTGATGGCGTTTTCATCCTGGATAATCTCGTTGCGACGTTGTGTGGCTTCCTGCACTAGGTCGTCGCCGTCGTAGTTGTCTATAATGCTCTGCAGAGTCTGTTTGGCTTGCAGGGTGTTTCCGTTGATGTAGAAAATCTCTGCCCAGAGTATGAAAGTTTTTGCCGACCAGTAGTCGCTGCGCGGGTTGGAGGTGGCTTCCTCTATGGCGTTTTCGGCGCTCACAAAGTCCTTGTTGTTGAAATACAGTTCTGCTTCGCGGTAGTTGGCCTCGCCTGCGTAGTCGCCGTTGTCGGCACTTTGCAGTGTGCGGTACACGGCAATGGCTTCGTCGTAGCGTTTGAGGTTGTACAGCGAGCGGGCTTTGTAGTAGGTAGCCTCCTCGGTCTCCTGTGCTGTAATTTTTTCGTACGACAGCACTGCGTTGGCGGCTTTCACGGTGTTCTCGTAGTCGCCAAGTAGGAAATAGGTGCGCAACAGCCCTATCTTGGCTTGCTGTATGTTGCTGCCCGACTCGGCGGTCTTGGCCAGCTGGCCGAAGAACTTGTTGGATTCGTCGTATTTCTTCTCGTTATACGAAATCTGTGCCGAACGCAGAAGCGCCGTCTCGGTGTATTGCGACTTGGCCTGTTTTGCCACGTATTCGTAATGTGGAAGGGCTTCGTTGGCTTTGTCCGAACGGTCGTAGCAGTCGGCGAGGTAGTAGTGCGCCGTAAGGGCGAACAGTCCTCGGGGGAAACGTTTCAGGTAGTTCTGCAGTCCGGTGATGGCTTTCTCTTTCTCGTCGCCGAAATAGAAATTCTCGGCAGCGATGAAAGTCATAGAATCCTGTGAAGCGTTGGAGATTACCACGTTGGTGGAGTTCTGCACGTAGTCGATATAGTCGTTGATGCGGCCTTGGTCGGAGTAGATGTTTTTCACCACCAGCAGGGCGTCGCGCGACTCGGCGGTGCCGGGATAGTTTTTCAGCACTTGGTCGAGGGTGGCGAGGGCTTCTGTCTCGCGTTGGGTGTTGTAGTAGATGATACCCGTTTTAAGCAGGGCTTCCTTGGCGTAGGCGCTCTTGGGGTAGTTGGCAAGGAAACTCTGGTAGGCGGTAAGTGCGTTCTCGTTGTCGTCGTTGAGCAGGTAGGTGCTGGCTATCTCGAAACTTGCAGACGGGGCGAGGTCGGAGCCGGGGTAGCTCTTCAAAAGGGTTTTGAGGGTGTTTATCTTTTCGTCGTATTTGCATAACGCACTGTACGACATGGCTTTTTGGTAGTAGGCGTAGTCGGCGTCGACACCGCGGTTGTTTATCACCTTATTATAATATGTGATGGCGTTGTCGAACTGTTTCTGCACATAGAAACCGTCGCCGATGCGGTTGTTGGCGTCGTCAATCTGGCGTTTGTCGGCACTCTTGTCGGCAACGTTGATAAAAGATTTCATGTTGTCGATGGAGGTGCTGTAGTTTTTCAGCTTGTAGTTGGCGTAACCGAGGGTGTAGGCGGCCTGTTTGTAGTAGTCCGACTTGTCGGCGGCCGAGGTTACAAAGAATTTGTCGAGGTCTTTCTTTGCGGTGTTGTATTGTTTCTTGCGATAGTGGCTCTCGCCGCGCAGGTAGTAGGCGTCGGAGGTGGTCTTCGCCAAAGCGTTGATGTTTATCGCCTTGGTAAAAAGGGCTATGGCATCGGTGAGGTTGTTCTCGTTGAAGAGCTCTATGCCTCGGTTGAGGGCTATGCGCTGGTAGGCTTGGTTGAGCGAGTGGGTTTTGTTGGGCAGTTTCTCGATAAGCTCGAGGGCGTTGCGGTAGTTGCGGGTGGAGAAATAGAGCGATGTCAGTATCTCGCTTATCTCGTCCTTGTGCGGAGTGTTGGGATATTGCTTGAGGTAGTTCTGCAACATCAGTATCGACTCGTTGTAGGGAGCGCCGCCTATCTCGCACGACAGTTTGGCGTAGTTGTACAGGGCGTCCTCTTTTATTTTTTCGTTGAACTGCATGTCGGCCGACTGGCGGAACAGCGAGCGGGCCTCGTTTTTCTTGCCCATCTTAAGATAAACGTCGGCGAGGTGGTAGAGGGCGTTCTGCGCCACGCTGTCGTTCTCGGTGGTGTAATGTTCGAAATAGGGGACGGCTTTCTCGTACTGTTTCAGTTGGTAGTGGCAGAACCCCATCTGGTAGTAGTTGTTCTGCTGTGCCACGTCGTTGGCGAGTTTGTAGTATTTCAGGGCTTCGGCATATTCGCCTTTGCGGTAGCACACCTCGCCCACCATCTGCTGTATCTCGGCCTTGCGGGCGTCGCTCGATTTTTCGATAAGTTCGGGAGCCATCTTGATAAGCTCGTCGTCTTTGTCGAGGAAATAGTAGATCTGTGCGATGTAGTAGGGCACTATCTTGGCGAATTTCTTGTCGCTTTGCAGTTTCTGGAAATTGGAGAGGGCAAGGTCGTAGTTCTCCTCCTCGTATTGTATGTGGGCGTAGTAGTAGAGCGCCGAGTTGGCGTATTTTGATTTGCCGTTCATCAGACGTGCGAAATACGATTTGGCGTTTTTCGTGTCGCCATTCTGGAAAAGGCAGTAGCCCATCTTGAACTCGTATTCCGAGCGGTAGCCGTACTCTATCTGCGAGTCGTCGACAAGACGGTACTCGGCAAGGGCCTGCTTGTAGTCGCGGGCTGAGTAGTAGTAGTTGCCCAGGAACAGGTGAGCCATGTTGATATGTGCACTTTGTGGATAGCGACGGATGAAATCCTCGAGTTTCACACGAGCGTCGTCGTTGGTGAGCAGCTGTGCGCACACAGCGCTGTAGAAGTATGCCGACTCCACCTCGCCGTCGTCCTGAGGCTTGCGACTGTCGATATATTTTTCGAAAGCGTGCTGCGCCGACGAGTATTTCTCTTTCTCAAAAAGGTCTTTGGCACGGCGGAATTCGGCCCGCTGGGCGTCCAACGACTGTGAACTTTGGCCAACGGCCACCTGTGCCAATAATATAGCGCACAATGCAACTATATGAAACTTAGTGTTTTGCATATCAGTAACTGGTTTTATTCCAAAATACGAAAATACTTATAATATATAGTATAGAAATAGAGGAGACGTTGTTTTTATAAACACCGTAATGTGAAATTCGGATTTGTTAAGTTGTCAGTATTCAGTTGTCAGTTAAACAACTCAACAGATCAACAATTAAACATTTCAACAACTTCACATCTTAACAACTTCACATCTTCACTCATAAATCAAATATTTTTCCCGCATTGTCTTGTATTCCGACAGGGCGGGCTCCCACGACTCGCGAATCTGTTTCTCGGTTAGTCCTTGCTTTATTTGTTTGCGCAACTCGCTGGTGCCCATTAGTTTGTCGAAAAAGTTGTTTTTCAGAAAGAAAGTGTTTTTGTCGCTCTTTCGGTACATCGTAAGCAGATAGCCGAGGTTTAGGCGTTTGGTTTTCACTATCTCCGCACCGGCTTTCTGCAGGTTCATGCCGTAGCAGGTCTTGCCGTTGTGCGGCGGGTTGTTGCTCACCCCTTTGATGGGTTTGGGCATAAAGGAAAAACTTTTGTCGGAGTAGGTGGGCGAGCCGATAATCTCGAACGGGGTGGGGGTGCCGCGTCCCACGCTCACCGTGGTGCCTTCGAAACAGCAGAGGCTGGGGTAGAGCAGTATGGAGTTGTCGGTCTGCAGGTTGGGCGAAGGGGCTATGGGCAGGTGATACAGGCTGTCGTGGGTGTAGCTGAGTATCTTTATCACCGAAAGGTCGCACTGCACGCCGTTTTTCAGCCATTTCTCGCCGTTTATCATCTGGGCGTATTCGCCTATGGTCATGCCGTGGACTACAGGCACAGGGTGCATGCCCACAAACGAGCGGTAGACGGTGTCGAGCACGGGACCGTCGACGTAGAAGCCGTTGGGGTTGGGACGGTCGAGGACCAGCAGAGGCACACCGTTCTCGGCGCAGGCCTCCATCACATAGTGCAGGGTGGATATATATGTATAGAACCGCGCCCCCACGTCCTGAATGTCGAACACCATTATGTCGATGCCCTTGAGCTGCTTGGGCTGCGGCTTTTTGTTGTTGCCGTAGAGCGATATGATGGGGATGCCCGTTTGGGCGTCGGTGCCGTCGTTGATACGAGCGCCCGCCTCGGCCTGTCCGCGGAAACCGTGTTCGGGACAGAAAATGGCCGTTACGTTGATTCCGCTATGCAGCATGGTGTCGAGCAGGTGCGTGGTGCCCACCATCGACGACTGGTTGCCCACAAGTCCCACCTTCTTGCCTTCGAGTAAAGGAAAATATTCGGAAGTTTGTTCCGCTCCGACGGATATTTTCTGCGAGGAGTCGATATTTTGTGCAGGAATATTGCATGCGACGGCCGTAAAAATCATAAAAAACAGACCTAAAGATAAAATTTTTTTCGTGTTCTTCAATGTCATAAATATCCGATTTTAAAATGGTTGTGTGTCGTTGTTGATTATTCCAATAACAAAAAAAATCAAAAAATATTGCAATACTAAAAAAATATGTGTAACTTTGCAGTGCTTTAAAACATAATAAAGCAAGTAAACAAAGAAATAATAAATAACCAAAACTTTACACACAATGAAAAAATGTTTTAAATTATTAGGCTTGATGCTTTTAGCAACAACCCTTACGTTGAGTTACACTTCCTGCGGAGGTGACGACGACACAACAACCTCTTCCACCGATAATCCCGATCCCGGCCCCGGCCCTGGCCCCGGCCCTGGCCCCGGCCCTGAACCCCCCGATGAAAATCCTTTTGAAGGAATGGAAGCCGGTCAGGTAAGAGCTAAGTTCTCCGGCGACGGTAGCGACACTATCTACACCAAAGTTTTCAGAAATTTCTATGCAGAACAGCCTCAACTCCGTCAGTTGGTATTGTGGGGAACACGTGCAAAACTTGGTGTAGAAGGTGCAGGTAACGAAAATAGATTCTATCCTCCCTACTTCTCCTGTTTGGCCAGCCTGGATTCATGTAAAGCTTGGGAATTCTATTGCGAGTATTATACAAGCGGCGGTTGGCAAACTGTTATTGTTACCTACACAAGCGGTGTCAAGGATACCCATCAGGTTGGTAACTATGTATATGTAGGAAGCCTTTGGGGTGGCCCCATCACTGTTGAGAGATTCTCTTACAACAGCCTAAGAAAACTTCTTACCGCAAAAATAGTTATTCCGTTGGCTAAAACAGCTGATATCATCGGTGATGCTGCTGGCAACTTTAACCCAAATGCCAATCCCGAAATTCAGAATCTGACACTCCTTTACTACAAGGTTCCGATGGATGACCAATTCCCCTCGGGAGCAAAGAGTTTAGTCAATGACAAATTCTTCGGCACCAAGTTGAAACTAAAAGGTAGAATTCGTTAGTTTTAATACTGCGGATTTGTAATCCGAAAAACTCAAAAGCCCCCTCCAAAAAGAGGGGGCTTTTTTTATCTGTAAAAGCCCCACGGATACTGTCGCCGTCCCCCACAAAGGAACAAACAATTTGGAAATCATTGCAGACGTGCGGCGATAGGATACTTTCATTCTTCCAGCCCAAGGTTGGGAATCGCCGTCCAGAAAAATAAATATGACCGGCGGCAAATTGGAAGCCGTTGCATGGGTCGAGGGTGGAATAATTCGGTGCGGTACTGCTGAACGCACGCTTTAAAACAAAAAAAGAGAGATTGTTTCAATGTTTTTTCTGCAGGTAATTGTTGTAAGTGTTTGAAAAACATGTATGTTGTGATGGTGTGTTGAAAAAACTGAGGAAAAAAACGATGAATGCTTATGTTTGTATCGAAAAAAATAAGTAATTTTGCAGGATGATATTTTTGACGATAATAAAAAAAGTGTAACCCCAAAAATATAAAAAATGAAAAAGTATTTCAAATTCTTCGGAATTGCCCTTCTGGCAACAAGTCTGTGCTTTGCTACAGCATCCTGCACAAAAGACAAAGACGACGACGATGACTTGACCGAACAAGACGGCATCAGCGCCCCTCAAGGCGGTATGGCAACATCTTTCGATGGAGAAACATGGTCTCCCGAAGCTTCTGGCTACAACTGGAATTATTATGTGGATGGCGAGTATCCTTACGTAGTCCTCCGCGCTTTCCAGAAAATCGAAGGCACATCCGCCCATCTACCCATTGTAATGGTTCGTATTTTTGCCGAAAACGGTGAACAGAAGTATAGCCTGAACCAGTTCTTCTGCAATTACGCTC
Source organism: Bacteroidales bacterium UBA1219 (assembly GCA_002309295.1). Taxonomy (GTDB): domain Bacteria; phylum Bacteroidota; class Bacteroidia; order Bacteroidales; family P3; genus UBA1219. The sequence continues at coordinate 60,561 of DBXF01000029.1, forward strand.
CTAGCGTCGGAGGAGCTATTTACGAGGACTATTTGACGGACAGTGAAGGAAATAAATACACTGTATACAGCTATACATACGATCCTAGTGTTGCTGGCACTCTGATAGTAAGCGGTTTCAAATACGATGCTTCTACAATGAAAGTTTCTTTCACTGCTGACATCGACATGATTGACCCCAAAGCTTATTATGGCGACAACGATGAAGATGGAAACGCCGACGCTACCATTGTTCAGAAACATTGTAAAGTTGTTGTAAACGATATGCAGTTCCAGGCACCTCCTCAATCCAAGACAGTTGCCGAGAAGATCGCTGCTAACAACAATATCACTCTTAAATAAGTGAGAATACATAAGACAAACTATAACTCCCCTCGTAATAGGGGAGTTTTTTTATGTCCGCAAAGAAAAAAGCAGAAGTTGATGTGTGTGGACAAAAAATATAAGATTGTATATTGCGTTGATAGATATGTGTTTGCATGATTTGTTGAAAAAACTGTGAAAAAAAATAAAATAATTGAGTTAGAAAAGAAAAAAAAAGTGTAATTTTGCAGTCTGAAATTTTTGAAGAAATTAAAATAATTCAAGTATAACACAAAAAAACACAAAAAAATGAAAAAGTATTTTAGATTTTTCGGAATTGCCCTTCTGGCAACAGCTCTTTGCGTAGGATTTGCATCCTGCGGCGATAAAAACGACGACGACTCGACCGAACAAGGCGGCGGCAGTGGCGAACAAGGCGGCGGTGGCCAGCCAGGCGGCAACGGTAGCGTTACAGTGAACCTGAACGGTATTGCCAACTACACTTCGCCTCAGGACAGCCTGATCGCTTTCTATGGTGAAACTATAGCTGTTCTTGCTTCCCAGAGAAGTGGTAGATGGACTGCTGCAGACTCCTACTCCATCTATTTCCCCCACGCTAAAGTCATTCTGACCGCTGCTACAGGCCAATATGACCAAAATGGTGCTAGTGTTGTTTACTTCACAGGCGATTTCTACAGATTGGGTCAGCAAGCTGGCGATCCTGATATGCAAAAATATGGCGATTGGATGATCAAGTCAAATCTGTCGGCCAATGTAACCGCTTTCAACACCTCTTCCCTGACAGTTTCTGCTACTGCAACTGGCATGATGTACAACCAATATCAGGGTTTTGTAAATTATGCAAGTGCAGTTAACAATGGTACAGCCGAACAAAGCGATGAAGAACTTCAACGTTTCATGAACGAAGCTCCCACAGCAAACATGAATATTACCATCAACAACGTAACACTGAAAAACATGAATGCAAAAGCCTTTGTTAAAGGTACTGCTATTCTCTAATTTATTTATGCAATAAATTATCCAAGATGAAAAAAGTTAGTTTATTGACTGCTATAGCAGTTTTCGGTGTTTGCATATTGGCGTGCAACAACACTACCCCCGAACCTGTTGAAGCTGATACAGTGGAACCAGTCGCTACGGTGGAAGAGGCTGTTGAACAAACCGCTGATGTTGTTGCAGAAGAAACCGTTGACGCACAGGCTCCCGCTGAAAACGCAACAGCTTCCAAACCGGTTAAGAAAAAAGCCGCAAAGGAAGAGGTTTCGAAAGATGGCCAGGCTCACGGAACCGCCACCTCTGCTACAAATAGTAACAGCGAAAAGGTAAATGCTTCTACACGCATACCTGCTCCTACTAAGACAACCGGCAACGTGAATGATGCTCAAAACACTGAGAAGGTTAACGCCAGCGCAGTGAAAATAAAATAAAACACGTTGGACTAAATTGTGATTAAAGAGTGCCTATTTATTTAGGCACTCTTTTGTTCTCTAAAGATATGTCATTACGTCGTCGCCACAAACGGGCTACTTGACTGGTCAGACTATCTGTGCTGCCGACAACAAGATGGCTTTAGGTGATGCGGTGACATGTCCAATTTGTTAATTACAGTTTGTATAACCCAAAGGAAAATTAGATGAAAAAGACGATTTTAACATTGCTTTCTCTGTCGGCAGTACTCCTTTTCTCCTGCAACAGCGAGAAACACGAGGTGGAGCGCATAGCGCAGGCCTATCTCGACGCCGAAACGAACTTTAAGATAGACGAGGCACGGCAATATGTCGAAGGCGAGGAAATGACATCGGCATTGAATATGATAGAGAATTTCGTGCTTCCGAACATCTCCAAGGAGTTGCTTGATTCGTTGACGCCTAACGAAGTGAAAATCAAAGATGTGGAGATGTCCGCTGACACGGCGGCTGTGGTTAGTTTCCATTCGTCGAACCCCAAACAGGAAAGCGACGCACAGATTCTCATGCACAAAATTGGCGACACTTGGAAAGTGGTGGCTCAGGGCGAGAAAGTGAGCCTCGACCCCCAACCGATGCCACAACAGCCCCAACCCGCAGCGGAACCTGCCGAAGTGCTCAACGACACCCTGCAAAAGAAATAAACACCGCATTATTGAAAAATAGTTGGCGAAAAAAACACGACGTTCAAGGTTATTTCTTAACTTTGAACGTTGTTTTTTATATATTATCCCAAGACAATGAATTGTAAATCATTTAGATATATCGTGGCTGTGTCCGTTCTGCTTGTCTTTTTGGGCGTCGGAGGCGGTGCTTTTTCGCAAAACCGTTCCTCGTTGGAGAAAGAAAAAGCCAAAATTGAGAAGGAAATCAAGAAACTGAACAAGGACCTCTCGTCGGTGCGCGCCGACAAAAAACTTACCACCAAACAGCTCAACGCCCTCAACAAAAAAATCAAGGAGCGCGAGAAACTTATACAGAACATCAACTCGCAACTCGGCATCATCAACCAGGAAATCTCCGTCACACAGGACTCCATACGCCAGCTTAAGTTGCAGATCGACAGTATGAAAAACGAGTACGCCAAGATAATACGCGCCCTTTACCGCGAAAGGATCCACCTGACGCGCCTCAACCTCATCTACGACTCCAAGGATTTCAACAACCGCTATCTGCACCGCAAATATTTCCGCGAATACAGCAAATACCGCAAATATCAGGCCGGACTCATCAACGAAAAGGAAGTCCGTCTGCGCGATGTGTCCATGACCCTTGAGCTGCAACGAAGCGAGCAGGCAGGATTCCTTGCACAGGAACAGGCCAACAAAAAACAGCTCAACACCGAGAAAAAACAGAAAGAGCAGTCGATAAAAGGCTACGACAAAAAAGCGCAGGACTTGCAGGCCCAGCTCAAGCAGAAAGAGAAACAGGCGCGCCAGCTGCAGCAGCAGATACAACGAATGATAAACGAGGAGATACGCAAAGCGCAGGAAGCAAAGAAAAAACAGCAGGCATCCAATGCCGGAAAAGGAGGCAAGACGGGCGGCACAACAACTACCACCACCTCGTCGAACAGCCTCTCGCTCACTCCGCAGGAGGAGGCTCTGTCGAAAGATTTCCAGAGCAACAAAGGCAAGTTGCCGTGGCCTGTCGAGAAAGCCTCGGTGCTCCGCGAATACGGCGTTTACACACATCCATCGGGCGGCAAGGTGATGAACAACGGTCTGGAGATACAGACTTCCGTGGGAGGAAGCGTGCGCAGCGTGTTCCAAGGCGAGGTGTCGAAAGTGTTCACCGGTCCAAACCAGCTGAAAGTGGTGATGGTGCGTCATGGCGACTATATCACCGTTTACACCGACTTGGACAACGTAACCGTTAAGGAAGGCAACAAGGTGGCCACCAAGCAGAAACTCGGCACCGTGCACACCAACGACGAAGGTAAAGCCGAATTCAACTTCCAGATTTGGAAAGTGAACGAATGCCAGAATCCTCGCAACTGGCTGGCAAAATAACACAACCATGTCCGACGCCATACTCACAGTAGAGAACCTCTCCAAATCGTACGGCGAGAAAGAGCTTTTCAGCAATATCTCATTCGGCATCAACGCCGGACAGAAAACGGCCCTCATAGCCCGCAACGGTACGGGCAAATCCACCCTGCTGAGCATACTGATGGGCGAACAGATCCCCGACGGCGGCAAGATAACCTTCCGCAACGACATACGTGTGGCCTACCTGCCGCAAAACCCCACCATGAACGCCGCGCAGACCCTCGACAGCTACATCTATTCCTCCGAAAACAAATACCTGAGCACCGTAAGCACTTACGAAAAAGCGCTGAAAGACATTGAAAAAGAGCACTCCAAGGCCAACGAGGATGCCCTGCAGCACGCCATCAACCAGATGGACGCCACCGACGCGTGGAGCTACGAAAACCGTATCAAAGAGATTCTTTTCCGGTTGGATATCAAGGATTTCGACAAGCCGTTGGGCAGTTTTTCCGGCGGCGAGCGCAAAAAAATAGCCCTTTCCAAAGTGCTTATCGACGACACCGACCTGCTTATCCTCGACGAGCCCACCAACCATTTGGACATCAATATGATAGAGTGGCTCGAGGAGTTTCTCTCCAAACAGAGCCTCAGCATACTGATGGTCACCCACGACCGTTATTTCCTCGACAAGGTGTGCGGCGACATCCTTGAATTGGAGAACGGCGCCATGTACCACTACCGCGGCACCTACGACTATTATCTCGAAAAACGTGCCGAACGCATAGCCACCGAGAAGGCCGAGGTGGAGAAAGCCAAGAACCTCTACCGTACTGAGCTTGACTGGATGCGGCGTATGCCACAGGCTCGTGGCACCAAGTCGCGCGCCCGCATCGACGCTTTCTACGAGCTGGAGGAGAAAGCCCACCGTCGTTTCGACGAACGCAAAGCCGAGCTGTCGGTGAAAACGGAGCGTATCGGGGGCAAGATTCTGGAGATGTACAACATCACCAAAAGCATCGGCGGAAAGACACTTGTCGATGATTTCAGCTACGTGTGCAAGAAAGGGGAGAAGATAGGCATTGTGGGCGCCAACGGCATAGGTAAATCCACGCTGCTGAACATGATCACCGGCAAACTGCGTCCCGACAGCGGCCGCATCATCACCGGACAGACCATACAGTTCGGTTTCTACACCCAGGACGGCCTTGCCGAGAAAGACGACCGTCGTGTGGTGGAGATAATCCGCGATGTGGCGGAGGTGATCAAGCTGCAGGACGGCAAAGAACTGAGTGCCACGCAGTTCCTGCGTCATTTTGGTTTCGACGACACCACGCAATACAACTACTACGGCAACCTCAGCGGCGGCGAGCGACGTCGGCTGTACCTGCTCAAAGTGCTGATAGCCAATCCCAATTTCCTTATCCTCGACGAGCCCACCAACGACCTCGACATCTACACACTCGAAATTCTGGAACGTTTTCTGCTCAGCTATCAGGGCTGCCTGATGGTGGTGTCGCACGACCGCAGTTTTATGGACAACATCGTGGACCATCTGTTTGTGTTCGAAGGCAACGGCAAAATCCGCGACTTCCCCGGCAACTACACGCAGTACCTGCAGAAACGCAACAGCGAACAGCGCGAGCAGACTTTGCAGAAAAAGAGCGAGAAACCGCAGTACGAACGCAAGCGTACCACCGTCAAACCCACCTACAAGCAACAGCAGGAGTACAAAACACTCACCGAAGAGCTGCAACGGCTCGAGGCCGAGAAGAAAGAGTTGGAAGCGAATCTCGCCTCCCCCGAAGGTGCCACTGCAGAACAGCTGGCGCAATGGTCGGAGAGGATTGGGCAGGTGCTGGCGGAAATCGATGAGAAAGAGCTCCGCTGGCTGGAATTGGACGAAATAGTTGGTTAATTCGGATTTCGGGACCTTTAGCTCGGCGTAGCCAATTCGGAATTAGGAATTGGTTGGTCGAAGGTTGAAGGACAGATGTCAAAAGTCAAAAGTCAAAGGACAATGAATAATTGAAAATTGCTGTTTCCCCGTGGGGGTTCTCTTTTAATAGATTAATGGTCAATGAACAATTATTGTTTCCCCGTAGGGGATTCCTTTTAATAGAATGATTAGGAGTTTTGATAGTCAAAAGACCAGCGACCAATGACCAAAGACCTTTGACCAATTACAAAAAAAAATCGTATATTTGCAGAAAAGTACAAAAAGCAATTTTTTTGTATTTGTGTGAACATTAGAAATATACCCGATTATGAGTAAAAATAGCGGCAAAAAAATGGCTGTGTTGGGACTTGCGGCGCTCACCGGCGCCTGTGGCTCGACCAACCAGCAGGCCACAACCTCCAACGACGGCGACACTCAACAGCCTAAAGTCCAGCACCCTGCCGACAGCGTAACGCTGGCGAAACGTCTGCAGAAACTGAAAGAGGTGCGCTACGACACCACCGAGCTGCCCATTGCCATGTGCTACTCCATGGCCGCCCCCATAGTGGAAAACTACGTGTGCCCCGTTTGCGGCAAGGAAACGCCCTCCACCTCGTACCAGATAGGCAACATGCGCAGTATACGACAAGTGGTGGAAAATATGAAAAACCTCGGCTACGACGTGCAACTCGACGAACGCGAGTTCTGCCAGTACTGCAACGGCAAGAAATCCGACTACCCCTCGCTGCTTTTCAAGATAAGCTTGAACAGAAACGGCTATTATCACAAGGCTTACTCCAACCTCTACGACGACTACGCCAACTTGATGACCTTCCTTGTGTGCGAGAAAAAGAAAGATTTTGTAAATTCGGTGTCTAACAACAAAACCGAAGCCGAAAAGGTATTCCGTTCGATAGAAAAAATGACAGGTCTTACGATTGACAAAAAACGCAAATGAAACGTACTGTACTAACACTCACTTTGTTACTTGCTTTCTCCGCTGCGGCTTTTGCCCAGAAGGACAAAAACTCCAACGAGTTTATGAAAATGGGGCAGACGATGAACCGCATCGCCGACTATTATGTTGATGAGCCCGACATGCAGCGTATCAACGAGAAAGCCATCTCCACCATGCTTTCCGAGCTCGACCCGCACTCGGTGTTCATCACCGCCAAGGAGGTGCAGCGCACCAACGAAGGACTGGAGGGCAAGTTCTACGGCATCGGCGTTATGTTCCAGATTCTCAAGGACTCCGTGCATGTGGTTGAGGTGGTTCGTGGCGGTCCCGCCGAGAAGGTGGGCATGCTTGCCGGCGATGTGTTTGTGAAAGTCAACGGCAAAATGTTTGTCGGCGACAGCGTTACCAACAGCTTGGTAATGAAACGTTTCCGTGGCGACAAAGGTACCAAGGTCAGCTTCGACGTAAAACGTCGTGGACACAAGGACCTGCTGCATTTCGATGTGGTGCGCGACGTGATTCCCATCAACAGCATCGACACATATTTCATGATTGACAAAAACACCGGCTATATACGTCTCGACCGTTTTGCCCGCACCACTATGAGCGAGTTCCGCAAGGCTGTGCATGAGCTGAAAGAGCAGGGGATGACCCAGCTTATCTTCGACCTGCGCGGCAACGGCGGCGGTTTTCTCGACGTGGCCGTGGCTCTGGCCGACGAGTTCCTGCCACGCGACAAGACCATCGTCTACACCAAAGGTCGCGACTCCACCAACGTTCATTATCACAAGTCCACCGACCGTGGCGAGTTCGAGACCGGCCGTCTGGTGGTGCTTATCGACGAATATTCCGCCTCGGCGAGCGAGATTGTCACCGGGGCTATTCAGGACTGGGACCGTGGCATAGTGATAGGCCGTCGCAGTTTCGGCAAAGGCTTGGTACAGAGGATTTTCGAGCTAAACGACCGTTCGCAGATACGTCTCACCATAGCCCGCTACTACACCCCCTCGGGACGTTGCATACAAAAGCCTTACAAAGACGGGCTGGAAGCCTACTACCGCGACATCTCCAACCGCTACAGCCACAAGGAGATGATAACCACCGACTCCATCTCGCTGCCCGACTCGATGAAATACTACACCGCGGCAAAGCGTGTGGTTTACGGCGGCGGAGGCATCATCCCCGACATCTTCATCCCAGTGGACACCACCCGCATGTCCGACTACTGGATAAGCCTTAACAGCAAAGGCCTTATCAACCGTTTCGCCCTCGAGTGGACCGAACGCAACCGCACCTCAGTTTTAGCGAAATACCCCAAGTACAGCGACTTCGTGGCCGCTTATCCCACCATGGGAGTGGAGAAGGAATTCGACAAGTTTGTGAAGGACAACGGCGTGGAGAAAACCACCGTGCGTGGCGAATGGGCCGCAGCTTGGGTTAACGACTATCTGAGAAAGAAAGTCAACGACACCGTCAATCCGTTGAAAGACAGTGAGTACGCCAACTATATGAAGAAACTCATCGACGACCCGAAGTTCCGCAGCGAGATGATGAAAAAAGCCAAGGACGAGGATCAGAAAGCCAAGACCGTCGTAGCAAAATCCGACAAATACATAAATATCTTAGTGAAATCACTGATAGTCAGAAATTTATACGGAGTGCGCTACTACTACGAAACTTACAAGGAAAACGACGAAGCCTACGGAACGGCAGTCCGTGTGATAAACGACAACAAAATGTTTCAGAAATTTAAAATAAACAATTAACAATTGACAATGAACAATGTACAATTAATAATTTATAGTTTATAATTTATACAATATAGTCCCGACGGGACGACGGAATACAAACGGGGGTGCAGCCCCCGGCTGGGGCAAGCCACGGATGCACCCCCATATATATCGAAAGTAAAACAAAAACCAATAACGTTTTGGAAACAAAGGTAAACATAACATCAGAAATCGGAAAACTGAACGCGGTGATACTGCACCGTCCGGGTGTGGAGATTGAACGTATGACTCCCGAGAACATCCACACCGCACTATATAGCGACCTGCTCAACAAACGCATCGTCGATGGCGAATACGCCAATTTCAGCGGCGTTTTCGAGAAATGCGCCACCACCTACTACGTGGAGGACCTTCTGCGTCAGCTGGTGGAGAACGAGAAATACCGTCAGGAGATAGTAACCAAGTCGTGCAAGTTCGACGGCTGCGAGTACCTCATCGACGAGCTTATGAGCCATCCCGCCGAGCAGCTCGCCTCCGAACTTATCACCGGCTTCGCCTACCGCAAAGGCAAGGACCCCGACATCTACGAGACAGAGCGTTACATACTGAAACCGCTGTATAACCTATTCTTCACTCGCGACGCCTCGTCGGCTATCTACAACCAAGTGCTGATACACCCCATGTCGTATCAGGTGCGCAAACGCGAGACCTTGATTTTCGACTCCATTTTCCGTTACCTTTTCCGGTGCGAGACCATCCACCCGCAGCGTCTTATCTCCAACGCCGGCACCGAAGGCGGCGACACCCTCATAGCACGTTACGACACCCTGTGCATCGGCACTGGCTCGCGGACCAACAAAAATGGCATCAATTTTCTTGTGGAGAAATTCAGCAAAGAGCGTCCGCATTTCAACATACTGGTGCAGGAACTGCCGCAGACGCCCGAGTCGTTCATACACCTCGACATGGTGTTCACCTTCCTCGACAAACATTGCTGCATGACCTACAAGCCCATCATAGAACAGAACAAAGGCGGCCTTCACACTTTCCATATCAAGATTGACAACGGCAAGGCCGAATATGTGGAGAAACCCAATTTCCTGCAAGGACTGGAGGACCTCGGTTTCGACATGAGGCCGGTGTCGTGTGGTGGCGACGACCCGTGGAACCAGCAGCGCGAGCAGTGGCACAGCGGAGCCAACTTCTTCGCTCTGGGCGAAGGCAAGGTCATCGGCTACCAACGCAACTGGAACACCATCGAAGCCATGAACAAAGCCGGTTTCGACGTGGTGGACGCCGCCGATGTGGTGGCAGGCAAGGACCATCCCGACAAACACCGTCGCTGCGTTATCACCTTCGCCGCCTGCGAACTGCCACGAGGCTGTGGCGGAGCACGCTGTATGACAATGCCCGTAAACCGCGACGAAGTGGAATGGTAGTTAGTTAGGAGTTTGTGTTAGTTGAAAGTTGAAAATTGAAAGTTGAAATCTCTGACCAACGACCTTAGACTTTAGACCTTAGACCAAACAAAATATGAAACGCGGAAAGAAAATATGTGGAGAACTTAAGAAAATCCGGCGTAGGATAGCCGACGAGAACGGCATTAAGCTGGACATCCCCGAATGTACTTACGAGGGGGATTGCCGGGGCACGTGTCCGCGCTGCGAGTGGGAGGTGAAGTATCTGGAACAGTCGCTGTTCGAGAGACTGAAACTCGGCAAGATAGCCACCATCTCGGGCATAGCCATAGGACTTTCTGCCTGTGCCGGAGGTTGCGGACCCGTTATCCAGACCACAGGCAAAATGACTAATGACCATGAGACATCGTTTAGCGAAAGCCTTCCGGAACCCGCACCTGTTGACGATACATTACTTAAAGTTGAAGATGGTATAATTTTTGAAAACCCCACTCAAGACACACTCGTTGAGGTTACTTCTAATGATGAACTGATGGGTGTTGCACCAATGTATGATGAAAAACTTGCGAAAATAGAAGCTGAAAAAGCAATTTATCTTAGTGTCGAAGAAATGCCCGAATTTCCTGGCGGTGAACAAGCTTTGTATGATTTTTTACGTAAAAATGTCAGAATTCCTAATGAAACCGATGTGATTGGAAAGGTTTTTGTTCAATTCGTAGTAGAGAAAGATGGCTCTATTACCAATACTAAGGTTGTGCGAGATATATGTAGCGGTTGCGGAGAGGAGGCTTTGCGTGTCGTACGCATGATGCCGAAATGGAAACCTGGAATATTACGAGGAGAGGCAGTTAGAGTACAATATACTTTGCCTGTTATCTTTCAGGTAGAGTAATAAAATCAGTTAAGAGTTGATAATTTATAGTTAAGAGTTGAAGAAATAAACCACTGACTTTAGACCTTAGACTTTAGACTTTTGATCATCAACATTTCAACATCTATTTCACTTTTTCAAAAAAAAATCGTATCTTTGCAAACTCAAAAACGAGATAAAAAATCGTAGAAGATAATTAAAAAACACTACATAAATGAAAAAATACCATTTGGTTAACAACGTGATTGGCTGGGTGATAGGTATTATCGCCTGTGCCGTTTACCTGCTCACCGCCGAACCTACCGCCAGCTGGTGGGACTGCGGCGAATACATCGCAACTGCCGATAAACTGCAAGTGGGACACCCTCCAGGAGCACCCACATTCCAGGTGATAGGCCGCCTTTTCACCATGCTGATGCCCAACAACCCTGCTTTCGCCATCAACGCCATGTCGGCTATCAGCAGCGGTCTCAGCATCATGTTCCTGTTTTGGACTATCACTCTGTTTGGTAAGAAGATAGCTGGCCTCAAGCCCGGCGAGATCGACATCAAGGACAGCCGTGTGTGGGCCGTGTTCGCAAGCGGTATCGTAGGCTCCTTGGCTTACTGTTTCTCCGACACTTTCTGGTTCTCGGCTGTAGAAGGCGAGGTTTACGCCATGTCGTCGTTCTTTACGGCTGTTGTGTTCTGGGCAGTGCTCAAATGGGAGGAGCAGGCCGATCAGCCGCACGCCCTGCGTTGGCTAATCCTTATCTCGTTCCTCATAGGCACCGCCATCGGAGTCCACTTGCTGAACTTGCTGGCAATACCCGCCATAGTGTATGTGTATTATTTCAAACGTTGGGAAAAGACCACCGTCAAAGGGTTCATCCTTTCGGGCATCATCTCCGTGGTGCTTCTGGCGCTCATACTTTTCCTCATCATACCTTACATAGTGAACTGGGCCGGCGCTATCGAAGTGTTCTTCGTAAACAGCCTCGGATTCCCGTTCAACGTAGGCACGATATTCTATTTTGTTGTCCTTGTGGGACTTATCATCTTCGGCATTTGGTACACCTACAAAAAGAACAAACCTGTGTGGAACACCGTGATACTTTCGCTTCTGTTCCTGCTGGTGGGATATTCCACATTCTTTATATTGGTTATCCGTTCCAACGCCAACACCCCTATCAACGAGAACGCCCCCAAGGATGCCGTGGCATTGCGCGCCTACCTCGGACGTGAGCAGTACGGCTCCACGCCGTTGTTCTACGGTCAGTATTTCACTGCCGGCGACCCGATTGGCGTTGACGAAGGCTACACTAAATATGTGAAAGGCAAGGACGAGAATGGCAAAGACCGTTATGTAGAGGCTGCCAAAACCCTCGACTATAAGTTCCGTCCCGAAGAATGCGGCGTTTTCCCGCGTATGTACAGCAACGACGGACGTCTGCAACATGCCAAGTTCTACAAACTGTGGTCCAAAACCCCAGGCAACCGCAAGCCTACCATGGGCGAAAACCTCAAATATTTCTTCCGCTATCAGGTGAATTTCATGTACTGGCGTTACTTTATGTGGAATTTCGTAGGTCGCCAGAACGACGTCCAAGGCCACTATTTCAACGATGACGGCACCCGCGACTATATCAACGGCAACTGGATTTCGGGTATCGGATTCCTCGACGAGGCTCGTCTGGGACCGCAGAACAACATGCCCGACTACTTGGCTAAAAACAAAGCCCGCAACACATACTATTTCCTGCCGTTGTTGCTCGGCATCTGCGGCGTTGTGTTCCATTGGATGAAAAACAAAAAGGACTGGTTCATAGTGTTCCTGCTGTTCTTCATGACCGGCTTGGCCATTGTGATATACCTTAACCAGCCTCCGCGTCAGCCGCGTGAGCGTGACTACGCCTACGCCGCCTCGTTCTACGCCTTTGCCATCTGGATAGGCCTTGGCGTGATGGCTTTGGCCGAATGGCTGCAGAAACTGAAACTCAACCACCGCATTTCCACCATAGTGGTGTTCCTGGCAACGTTGTTCCTCGTCCCCGGCATCATGGCCAAAGAGAACTGGGACGACCACGACCGTTCGCAGAAATATGCCGCCCGCGATTTCGCCAACAACTACCTCAACTCCGTGCGAAAGAACGGCATACTCATAACCTACGGCGACAACGACACCTTCCCCTTGTGGTACACCCAGGAGGTGGAGGGCACACGCTCCGACGTGCGTATCCTCAACTACACCCTTGCAGGTATGTACTGGTATGTGGAGCAGCTGCACAACACCCTTTACGAATCGCAAAATCTGCCGTTCACCCTGCCTAAGGAGTTCTACGGACTTGGACGTGATGTCTCCTACCTGATGCCGCGAACAACCGAATATCTCGAGGTCTCCGATGTGCTTGAAGCTATCAAAAGCAGTCCCGATGTGTTCATGCAGTACACACAGCAAGGCGAAAAGGCCCTGGTTATCCCGACAAATCGTTTCAAGATAACCCTCGACAAGCCAGCTTTGGTGAAAAACGGCATCATTACACAGGCTTGCGCCGACACTATCCCCGACGAAATTCGCTGGGAGATTAAGAAACAGGGACTGTACCGTCACGAACTTATGATACTCGACATTTTCGGCACCAACAAGTTCCAACGCGAGATTTGCATGCTCAATCCCGACTATATCAAGGATGTGATTCCTTTCATAAGCCATTACAACGAACAGGTAGGCATGGTTTATCGCATACTGCCTTATTCTACCAACTCCTCTCGTGCGGTCAACCTCGACGAAACCTACGACTTTTACATGAATGGCGAAAAGGACGGCACCATGCTTTGGGGCAACCTCGCCAATCCCGACGTGTATGTGGATCCCGTAAGCTACAATATGGGCGTGGTTCAACGTCAGACATGGGCTCTGTTGGCACAGAACTTTATCGACAAAGGTCTGCTGCAGCTTCGTTACGTGCAGAACGGACACGACTCCATAGTCCGTAAGGTAACCGACGAAAGTCAGATACAGAAAGCCAAGAATATCCTGGCGCTCTCCGAGAAATACTTCCCCAACGAGAATTTCCCGCGCGACCGTTTCACCATATTCTTTATCGACGTTTATTCGCAAGTCGGCGATACAGCCATGGCCAAGGAGTATCTTAACGACATATCCCATTACTACGAGCAGGAGCTCAAATACTTTGCACAGTTCAAAGGCGAGAAAGCCAAAGGCGTGCGTCGTTATATGGACGAGTCGGTGCAGATACTTGTGGCTTTGGAAGATCTGGCCATGAACCGTCTCAACGACTTCCAAAAGGCAGAAGAAATTGCGGCAGTGTACAAACCTTATCTGCCGATGCTCGGATACGCTTATTAGGAATCAAATGACTGATAGATAGTGATTTGGGGGATTGTCATAACGGCAACCCCCTAAATTTTTGAGATTATGGCAATGGCACGCAACATCCCGGTGAAGAAAAAGACTCACCATCGTTTTCCGGTGGTGTGGGTGCTTGTTATTGCTATCATTTTGTCGGCTGTAGGTATTTTTCTGCTTTTTAAGAATATAAAGCTGCCTTTTGTGGAAAATGCTGTTAATGAGGTGAGTGCCGTCGATTCAATCCTTGCCAATCCGCTCGCAGTATGCTACACCCACAATCCCGACTACAAGCCGCCTCAGCTGGTGCGCAATCACTATTCGGCTGTTTTCAACGACGAAAATGACATTCAGCTTGTGGCTGCCAAACGCAACGGCATCAAGGAACTGCCCGAACGTACTTCGGATTATACCAAATACGGCCTGGTGGCTTTGCACAACAACCAATATTATACCATTTCGGAACTGAAATACTCCGTTCCGTACCTTGTCCCCGCCGCCCGTGTGATGCTCAACACCATAGGCAAGTGTTTTCAAGATGTGCTGGCTGAGAAATATCCCGATTCGAGATATAAAATTATAGTAACCAGCGTTTTGCGTACCGAGGAGGATGTCAGCAAACTCGTCCGCCGCAACCGTTGGGCAACGGAGAACTCCTGTCACCGGCACGGCACCACGATAGATATTTCGTACTATAAATTTGTAAAGATTTCCGGTCCCGACGTTACCGACTACGAGATGAAGGAGTTCCTTGCCAAAGCCCTTGCCGAGCTTCGCGACGCCAAAATCTGTTACGTCAAGTACGAGCGGCGCAACTGTTTCCACGTCACCCTCAACCAGATGAATATCGACGGACTTACAGTTACCGCACCCGTTGTTGTGCCCAAGCAACCGCAAAATCCGTCGCCGAACGATACCGTAAATCAGCAGCCGACCAAGATTTACAAGAACAAGGACGCCGAACGCCTGCACCAGCGAGATGAGGAACAGAAGAAAAACGCCCCCAATAAACCCAAAGACAATCGCCCGTCGCCGATGTTGTAACAATAAATAAGATAATAAGTTATGAAACGAGTAGCGGTACATACTTTAGGCTGTAAGCTGAACTTTTCCGAAAGTTCGGACATTGTGCGCCAGTTTGTGGAACGGGGTTTCGAAGTGGTTGATTTCCGCGACGTTGCGGATGTGTATATCATCAACACCTGCACCGTCACCTCCATTGCCGAAAAGAAATGCCGCACCGCCATACATCAGGCCGTGGCCGCCAATCCCGACGCCATTGTTGCCGTGGTGGGCTGCTTTTCGCAAGTCAACCCGCAGGAAATTAGCAAGATAGAGGGCGTGGACATTATCCTTGGCAACGCCGACAAACACCGTCTGGCGGACTATGTGCTTAATTGCGGCAAGGACAAGTCGCTGCCCAAGACAGTGCTGCCCATGGGCGACGGCGACGAGTTTGTGGCAACCTTCTCCACCGGCGACCGCACACGCTCGTTTTTCAAGGTGCAGGACGGCTGCGACTATTTCTGCACCTACTGCGAGATTCCCTTCGCCCGCGGCCGTAGCCGCAGTCAGACCGTTGCCGAGACCGTTGCCAAGGCGCGCCAGATAGCCGCCACGGGAGTGAAAGAGATAGTGCTTACAGGTATCAACACCGGTGAGTTCGGCAAACAGCACGGCGAGACTTTCTTTCAGCTAATCAGGGAGTTGGATGGGGTGGAGGAGGTGAGCCGTTACCGAATCTCGTCCATCGAGCCTAACCTGCTCACCGACGAGATGATAGACTTCATTGCCCAGTCACGGGCGTTTCTGCCACATTTCCACATACCCTTGCAGGCGGGCAGCAACGCCGTGTTGCAGCTGATGAAACGTCGTTACACCACCGAGCTGTACGCCGCACGGCTGCAGAAAATCAAGTCCGTGATGCCCGACGCCTGCATCGCCGCCGACGTTATTGTGGGTTTCAACGGCGAGACCGACGAGGAATTCGACAATGCTTGCCGTTTCATCGAGTCGCTGCCCATCTCGTACCTGCATGTGTTCACCTACTCCGAGCGTCCACGCACAAGGGCGCTGGCCATGGAGGGCAAGGTGCCGGTGAACGTGCGTCGCGAGCGTAGCAAGGTGCTGCACGATATCTCCGACCGCAAAAAGGCCGAGTTTTACAAGGAGAACTACGGCACCACACACAAAGTGCTGTGGGAGAGCGACGTTCATGACGGTTTTATGCTCGGCTTCACCGAAAATTACATCCGTGTAAAAACGCCCTACGACGAAAGCAAGGTTAATACCGTTGAAAATGTGGTTGTTACAGCGGACAACGTGGCGATGGAGTAGTATTGAGTTCGGAATTCGGAAGTCGGAACTCGGAATCGGCTGGTGCGGGGCTTCGACGAGCTCAGCCACCGCACATAATCGAGATGGAATATTTGAGAGCGCGTGCCGCTGGCACGCCTATATATCTTTGTTACGACAAACCCCACACTTGCGTGTGGGGTTATTGAGAGTCGCTCTCTACGAGAGCGGTTGGTACATACATTGGATACAGTTATTTGATTTCCATATTAGTTTAGCGAGTCTTCAAACGTCTTTTGGTCTATAGTTGTCTCAACCCCGTTCTCAAATTTGGATATTTTCCACGTGCTACCATCTAATATAGGCAGATAGAAAATGTGGTTTGTTTTTTTTGAGCAGGCTTTATAACAACTTTTTAGGCTACGAACTTTCGTGTCGTATTCATCCTCGTCGACATTCTGCGCTGCTGACTTGTTAACGCTTTTCACTTCGAAAATATGGATTCTGCCTTTTTTGTCTTTCATAACAAAATCGGGGTACGAGGAATGTATGCCGTCGGAGAAATATTCGTATTTTATTTCGGAATTCAACGGGAAATTCTTGCCCCACAGGTATTTGTTGTCTTGCAAAAGGTTAGTTTGCCCTATGCTGCTTTTCCGAATATCTTTCAGTACTTCGGCCCATTTCTTTTCGGCTTCGCTGTCGAAAGAAAACTCGTCTGTGATTTGGTCATCCTCTTTCCTATACCAAACCCAATCGTTGAGAGTAAGCGTTTTTTCAGTTTCGTTGTAACAACTGCCATACGGGAAACTTACTGGCTCGCAGACCTCCATACTTTTTTCATAATCAGTTATGTAGGAGTAATATTTCTTCTTTATCTCGCCAATGTTTTCCACACACAAGCGCCATTTTTCGTAAGTGTCGGCATAATTGTAGCAAATATCTTGAATCTCGTTTTCGCTTTGCGAAAGAGTGCGGTGCATTTCGAAAATGCTACTTCCGGTTAGTTTTTCTTTTTTACCAGCAAGTATTGCCTTAACATCAATATCGTTGTTAATTGTTTCGACTTTCAGTTTTGTTGGGGATACTCGTATTTCGTTTTCAATGCCATAATCACTAAACAAATTTACTTGTTTTGGCAGTCCCGCCTCTTTTGGCTTTATTCCCCATATCCATGCCGTGGAAGCCAAGTCTTGCGCGTCTTTAGGCAAGCGTTCAAAATCCAATAGGCGAGGGTTGCGACGGACACGCCCCATAACTTGCTCATCCAATTGTTTGCTTTGGGTATCGCGCACCTGATAGAGCATACATGCGCGAGGAATGTCCCAGCCTTCGGAAATAACCATCTTAAAAATTATAACCGAAATGCTCGATTCCTTGCCTTTCATATACTCTTTCCATTTCGAAACGGGCAGTTTGTTCAACCCCGAATCGTTAGTTTGGCAGCCTTTACCCGATTGGTCGCCTGTAATGTAAACCCATTTCAAATCCTGGTGTTTGGTGTTGTTGAGCGTAGGAAAAATGTTGTTTTTCAACTCATCTTCTGCCTTGTCCTTGTTGGAAATTTGGACAATGAAACATGGATTCACTTGCAGCTTATTGACATAATCCGTCTTGATTTCCTCAAATTTGTCGAGAGCCGTATCGAGAGAATCGCTTTCTGGCTGAAATTCAACCTGTTTTATCAGTTTCGCATCCTCGGCATCGGAATTTAAAATCTCAACATCAGGCAGTTGCCGGCGCGACAGTTTCGGTGTTGCCGAGAAATTGATAACCACAGAGAAATAACTGCCCAACTCATCAAGGTTGCTTGTGGCAATGTGGCACTCATCTTTTATCACATAAATATATCTCCCTGCGGTACCCTTTTGCAAATTGCCAGTTATTTCTGACAAAAAATTGAGAAACGCACCTTCCTCCTTTAGTTTGCTTCTGTCCTTGTACAAATCGCGTGGCAGAACATATACATTATGGTCGGTTGGAATGAATATGGAACCTTCGCCACTTGTTTCCGAGTTTATCAAATAGGGATTTAGGTGAGTGAAAGTACCATTGTCACGCAACGCACAAAACGAATTGAAGTTTTGCTCCGCCAACTCGCTCTTTGAAAGCGACGAGACCAAGAAAACCACATTGTTTTGTGCGGCAAGAATGCGATTCATAAAATCTGCCATCATATAGGTCTTGCCGCTGCCTGTCGGGGCTTTCACAGTGTATTCCTTTTTGCCACCTGCAAGCATTGCCACCATCAGCCGTACCGCTCTGTTTTGTAGATCTTTAGCTTCCTGCAACATGGCTTATTCCTCCCCCTCAGTTCGTTTTAACCATTCTTCATCGTTTTCTACATACTTTTGCGTCTTGTCGAAGTTGCCGCATACCCAATCTATTTTCTCTTTAATGGTTGCGAATTTCTCTTTGCCGTAGAGCGTTTCGTCAATCACATCAAACGGTGTTTTGCATTTTGTCCACTCAAAATTTGAAACGCTTTCTATTTCATAAACATCAAGGTTACCGCCGTATGGTTTGTTTTTCTTAGCCCACTCAAAGTCTTTTGTGCCGTCGTAGCATTCACCCGTCATAATGCGTTTTAGACGTTTGGAGGTAACATCATAAGCGATACCATTTGGCGTGGTGTCAGTCTTTTCGTTGAGTTGGCAAAGAATAAATGTTCGGTTGCCTTCGGGAGTTATATCATTGAGTAAATCGCCATCTTTTTCTTCTCTTCGATTTAATTCAAGAACGGCATGACCTGTTGTTCCACTACCTGCAAAAAAGTCAAGAATGAAAGCATCTTTTTTAATATATGTTACCATATTTACTAAATAAGATATAAGAGAAGTCGGTTTGGGATAATCAAAAGATAATCCCAGCTGGATAAATTCATCACTTGCTTCGGTGTTTGTTTGTACGCCACACTCTTCTTTAGAAATTAAATCAGATGGTGCTATAAAAGAGTTGGATAAATCATTTTTAACAGTATAAAAAGTAGAAAGACTTTTTTTTACAACAAATTGATTCCCTTGATTAATATATTCATCTATTTTATTTTGTCCCCAAGCAGAACATGCTTTAATGCTAAAAGCATTTTTATTTACTCCATTTTCTATATCAATATCATCTAGCAATTCTACTTTATATTTATCACTATACATCCCTTTCTTAAATGAATTTGGGATGATAACACTTTTTTCTTTAAATATTAACGTCTGTTGCTTATTGGGGTTGTGCCATAGTGGTCCCATATTATTGTAAGACGGCTTTCCAAATAAATATACCTTATCTTTTTTCTTGTATGCTAATACATATTCATATTTCATTCTTATTGAGTCTGTCAAACTCGGAGATTTTGCCACTTTATTCCATTTAAATTGTCCCAGAAAGCATTTTTCTCCCATCACTTCATCAAACAAGCATTTCACATACGCTTGGTTCTTATCGTCAATGGAGCAGAAAATCACTCCGCTATCCGATAGCAATTGTTTTGCAAGTGTCAAACGTGGATAGAGCATTGAAAGAAGGTTGTCGCGTGTGATAGCGTTGTTATAATTGGTGGCGGCAAATTCGCCCATACTGTCCTTTCCGTAAGGTGGGTCTATGTAAATTACATCAATCATTCCTTTGTACTGAATCAGAAGATTTTGCAAAGCCTCGTAATTGTCGCCAATAATCAGTTTGTGCGTAGGCTTGCTGTCGTCGGTATGGAACGATAGTTTTTCGTTCTTTTTGAAATACTTAATGGTTTCTCCCATCTTTTCCAACCGCTTGTCGAAATGTAGCCCTGTCCGTTTGTAGGTGGTACCAAGCGCCGCAATGTTTATGGCTTCGTCGAGCGTACCGGCGTTTTTAATGAGTTTGATAAGCAAGTCGGCGTTGCTTTGTTCAAGGATTTTGTCCGAGACACGTTTTTCTATCTCGGCAATTAGAGATTCTTTTGTTGCATCCATAATTTCCGTGCGTTTATGATAGCGGCTGGAACTATTTTCAAGGACAACAGGCTGGCAAATATCTCTCGGATGGATGCAAAAAGTACGACATGAACATCGCTTATTGCTTCCGAGGCATTTGCCGGCGCCTGTTCACCCAACAAGTTCTGTCCATGCCGTAGCACGGACGTTTGAACTTATTCTCAAGTGAACTTCTTCTAATCGGCAAATTTTCGGAATGTCTTGAATAAATCGCAAACGCTATGGTTTATATTATATGTTTAACTTTTTGTCGTTCTGTTGTTTACATGTTTTATTTTTGTATTGTTTTTGAATTATTGTTCTGCAAATATACGATTTTTTCAGGAATTAGTGGTCAAAGGAGAGAGGTCGTTTGTTCATTGTACATTGTCAATTGTACATTGAAATTGAAACCTGCTGAAATGCATAAAATTAATCTCGTTTGAGCAATTTTCGTTAATGAAACTTGCTCAAATCCACCTCAAAAACATCTGTGTTTATCTGTGCAATCCGTGGTCGTTTTTTGAACACTAATAACACGAATCATACGAATAAAATTGTGCCTATCCGTGCAAATCGTGGTTGTTTCTGCTGTTGCATTTGCAAATCTCCGAAAAAAATAGTACATTTGCAAAGCGTTTAATACGCGGTAATTGATGTTAAAAGCGTAAAAGTCAGATAGATATATGAATAACGCCGTTTTGATGATATATACGGGAGGCACTATTGGCATGGTGCAGAACGAGCAGGGGGTGCTGCAACCCTTTGAGCTTGACCGCATTAGCGATGCCGTGCCTCTGCTCAAGAAAGTCTCCTACCGCATCGACTCCTGCCAGCTGAAACCCATTATCGACTCATCGAACATGTGTGCGGAAGTGTGGGTGGATATAGTGCAAATTATTGAAAGAGAATATGATAAGTACGACGGTTTTGTAATTCTCCACGGCACCGACACCATGGCCTACACCGCCTCGGCATTGAGTTTCATGCTCGAAAACCTCGGCAAACCCGTGGTGCTAACGGGTTCACAGCTGCCTCTGGGCATGCTCCGCAGCGACGGCCGTGGCAATATCGTTGGAGCCTTGGAGATAGCCTCCGCCCAGAAACTGAATGTCCCCGAAGTGTCGATTTTCTTCGAGGACAAGCTCTTCCGCGGCAACCGAAGCACCAAAATCAGCGCGCAGAATTTCGACGCTTTCTCCTCGTTCAACTACCCGCCGCTGGCCATGGCAGGCATCGACATCAGCTACAACAAACATCTGGTGTTCTATCCCGAAAGCACTGATTTTAAGGTAAATAAAAACCTCAACACCAACGTTGCCATACTCACCCTGTTCCCCGGAATTACCCCTAAATTCGTCAATTCCGTTCTGGAAACGCCTGACTTGGAGGGCGTTGTACTTTCGTCGTACGGCTCGGGCAACGCTCCCACCGAGGACTGGTTTATCGATGCTTTTCAGCGTGCCGCCGACAGGGGAATCGTGATTTACGACGTAACCCAGTGTAAATCAGGCACTGTGCGTATCGGGCTCTACGCCACCAGCCTCGACTTGGGACGTATCGGCGTGGTGAGCGGCTACGACATTACTCTTGAAGCTGCCATTACAAAACTGATGTATCTGCTTGGAAACTACAAAGATAGGGATACCATCCGCAAGATGTTGACACAATCACTAAGAGGGGAGATAACTGTATGAGTATGAACGATTTCGAAAAGTTTAAGTCGCAGCTCGGCACGCAGAATGTGCTTATCGTGGGCGATGTGATGATCGACGCTTATCTCTGGGGAGGCGTGGACCGTATCTCGCCCGAGGCTCCCGTGCCTGTGGTGGCCGAAACGCGTCGCGAAAACCGTCTGGGCGGTGCCGCCAACGTGGCTCTGAACATCCGTGCCTTGGGTGCCAACCCCATCCTTTGCACCGTTTTGGGCGACGACGCCAAAAGTCACGACTTCGAGGCGATGATGGACAAAGCGGATATGTCCTCCGAAGGCATACTGACCTCCGCAACACGCATAACCACAGTAAAATACCGCATTATCGGCAACAATACCCAGTTGCTGCGTGTGGACAAAGAGATAACCGACCCGCTGTCGGCGGAAGATGAGCAACGACTTATCGAAAAAGTCGCCAACTTACTCGAAACCAAGGCGATAAACGCCATTGTGTTTCAGGACTACGACAAAGGTTGCATCACTCCGCGAGTTATTGCCGAAATCACCGCCATGGCGAAAGCCCGCAACATACCCACCACCGTGGACCCGAAACATCGCAACTTTTTGAATTTCAAAAATGTAACCCTCTTCAAACCCAACCTGAAAGAGCTCTCCGAAGGTCTTGGCGTGGATGCGAAAAACGCCGACATTGACACGCTCCGCTCCGCTGCCGAGCGTCTGCATGAAACACAACGGATCGACATTGTGTTTATTACCCTGTCGGAACGAGGCGCTTTTATTGCCGATTTCAGAGGGGGCAAGGCCGAGACGGTTTTGGTGCCTGCTCACCTGCGCAAAATTTCCGACGTGTCGGGGGCGGGCGATACTGTGATAAGTGTGGCAACACTTTGTCTGTCAATGGGTTTGCCGATAGGGACATTGCTCAACTACTCCAACCTTGCCGGCGGCATTGTGTGCGAGACGGTGGGTGTGGTGCCTATCGACCGCCAACGTCTGTTCGACGAGATACAACGTCTTTACTGCTAACTACTTAACCGAAACTGCCGATGTCGATGATTTTTGCATTTCTGCTTATAATTTTTGGCGTACTGCTCTGTGGCACACCGCTTTTCGCCAAAAAGAGCATTCCGCCCAAGGTGGTGGACTTGGTATCCACTTTCGGGGCAGCGTTTTTGTTTGCCGTCTGTTTTTTGCATTTGGTGCCGCATGTCTTTGAAAACGAGCACGAAAGCCTCTTTTCCGCTCTGCGTCCCGGCATCTGGGTGCTGGCGGGTTTCCTTATCCAGCTGTTGCTCGAAATCCTTACCCGCGGCGTGGAGCACGGCCACAACCACGCACAATGCTGTGCGGAGTCCGAAGAGCATCATCACCATCATGTGCACCCCATAACCGGCTTATTGATAGGACTTTCGCTGCATTCCTTTATGGAAGGTATGCCGTTGGTGACAGCTTCCGGACAGTTGCAGGCTGGCTTGCTTACGGGTATAGTGCTGCACAATATCCCCATCGCCTTAGTGCTTGTAACACTGTTTCTTAACAACGGCTACAGCGTGGCAAAATCCTATCTGCTGCTGCTCGTTTTTGCAGTGATGACGCCGCTCGGCTCGTTGTTCAACCATTTTATGATTGCCCCCGCCGGCAATTTCGAACAGCCCGTGATGGGACTTGTGGTGGGTATCCTGCTGCACGTCTCCATCAGCATTTTGTTCAACCACGATGTCGGCAAAAAGTCGAAACTCAAGTTTTTCCTCATTGTTCTGGCCTTTGTTTTGGCTTACCTAATACCCGATTGCCATTGATAAAATTCTGACTGCCATGCGTTTGAGTGTTGTCATAGTAAACTACAACGTGAAGTTCTTTTTGGAACAGTGCCTCAACTCGGTGTTTGAGGCGGCCAAAGGGATGGATGCCGAAGTGTGGGTGGTCGACAACAACTCCGTGGACGGCTCGGTGGCGATGCTGAAAGAGAAATTTCCGCAGGTGCGGCTTATCGCCAACACTGAAAATCTCGGTTTTGCCAAAGCTAACAATCAGGCACTCAGGCAAGTAACTGGTGAATATGTGCTTCTCCTCAATCCCGACACCCTTGTAGAGAACGACACCTTTGCAAAATGCGTGGACTTTATGGATGCCCACCCCGACTGCGGTGGACTTGGCGTGAAGATGATAAACGGCGAAGGGGAGTACCTGCCCGAAAGCAAACGCGGTTTTCCCACCCCGAAGGTGGCTTTTTACAAGATTTCGGGACTGATAAAGCTGTTTCCGCGTTCGCCGAAATTCGCACATTACTACCTCGGTCACCTGAGTCCCGACCAAACCGCTGAAATAGAGATACTTTCGGGCGCTTTCCTGATGACACGCAAAGAGGTGCTCGACAAAATAGGCCTGCTCGACGAGACATTTTTCATGTACGGCGAGGACATCGATTTTTCGTACAGAATACTGCAAGGCGGCTACAAAAACTACTACCTGCCCGCCACGCGAATCATCCACTACAAGGGCGAAAGCACCAAAAAAGGCAGCCTCAACTACGTTTACACTTTCTACAACGCCATGGCCATTTTCACGCAGAAACATTTCTCACAATCCGACGCCAAGATTTTCACTCTCGGAATTAAATTGGCGATTTGGGCAAGGGCGTCGCTGTCGTTCTGTAAACGATTGGTTAGCAATATAATAGTGCCGTTGCTCGATTTTATCTGCATCTACCTCGGTTTCTTTTTGATAAAAAACCTGTGGGCCACCTTCAAAGCCAACGACATAAGCTATTACCCGCCTGAATACACCTATCTGATAATGCCCGCCTACGTGCTTCTGTGGCTGCTGTGCGTGTTTTTGTACGGCGGTTACCGCAAGCCCGTCAATCTGCTGAAGATAGTGAAAGGTCTGGCAGTGGGAACGGCTACTTTGCTGATTTTCTATTCGTTACTCGACGAGACGCAACGCTACTCCCGTGCCCTGATACTGCTCGGTGCAGTGTGGGCGGCGGTTTCTACGCTTTCGTTGAGGGGGATACTGCATCTGCTTCGCATAAAGGGTTACAGCCTTTCGGCGGACAAGAGCAAGGCATACCTTATCGTCGGCGATGGCGATGAGACCCAGCGTGTTAGCGAACTATTCGGTACACTGGGAATCGCACCTTCGTTTATGGGCAAGGTGAGTCTGGAAAAAACCGACGACAGCCGTTTTGTCGGCGATGTGTCGCAGATTGGCGACTTGGTGCGGTTTTACAAGATAAACGAGGTGGTGTTCTGTGCCAAAAACCTTCAACCTCAGGAGATTATAACACTGATGACCTCGTTGCAGGACAGCAACCTCGATTACAAGATTGTGCCGCAGGAGAGTCAGTTTGTGATAGGCAGCGGCGACATCTATTCCGCCGAGGACGCTTACGCCATAAGAATCAAGACGTTGGCACTTCCGCGCAAGCGCACCCAGAAACGTGTATTCGACTTTGTGTCGGCCTTTGTGGTGCTGCTGTTCTCGCCTGTTCTTTGGCTGTTCCAGCGTAACAAGAAAGGCTTCTTCGGCAAAGTGTTTTCGGTGCTTGTGGGCAAAAAAACATGGGTGGGCTACGGCAAGACCGTCGAAAAACAGGTGTTGCCACAGATAAAGCCTTGTGTGATACCCGTTTGCGGCATCGACGAAAGTCAGCGCATTGCCGACTGCCGTCATTTCAACAATATGTATGTGCGCAACTACCGCACAAGCACCGACTTGCTGGTGCTGCTGCGTAATCTGCGAAAGGTATGATTGAACGTGAATTAATAATATATATAATTGTTTGATTGACAGAAAGATTGTGGTTGTTCTTTTACATATAATTGCCACGAATTGACCAAAAATTAATGGCAAATTTGATGGTAATTCGTGTTGAAGTTCACAATAATATATTTGCAATTGATTCATTAATAGGTGTAAATAATAAGGGCGATTATAATCAATATGTTTTACATGTAATTGCCATGAATTGACCAAAAATTAATGGCTAATTATATGGTAATTCGTGTAAAAAAATATTAGATGTTTTGAAAAGTATAGATGTCGAAAATTCATATCATAAAAGGGGAGTTTGAGAAGTCGTTGGAGTTGCAGCTGGCCAATTCCATCAAGGCGGGATTTCCGTCGCCTGCCGAGGACTACCGTCACGACAGCCTGGATTTCAACCGCGATCTGATAAAGCATCCCGAAGCCACTTTCTACGGCCGCGTCGACGGCGACAGCATGGTGGAGGCGGGCATCAACGACGGCGACATCGCCATTATCGACCGCTCCGTGGAACCCGAAGACGGCGACGTGATTGTGGCGTTTGTCAACAACGAATTCACAATCAAATATTTGGACCTTTCGCACAAAGCCGACGGATATATCGAGCTGCGTCCCGCCAACGCCAATTACAAGCCCATCCGCATCCACGACACCGACAATTTCGAGGTGTGGGGCGTGGTGGTGTGGACCATTCACAACTGGAAGAAATAGTTATGTACGGCATCATCGACTGCGATAACTGCTATGTGTCGTGCGAACGGGTGTTCCGTCCCGACCTCGAAGGCAAGCCCGTGGTGGTGCTTTCCAACAACGACGGCTGCATTGTGGCGCGCAGCAACGAGGCTAAGAAACTGGGTATCAAGGCGGGACTGCCTTTTTTTCAGCTTGCACAGCAGTTCCCCGACCAGAAAATCGCCGTCTTTTCGAGCAACTACGAGCTTTACGGCGAACTCACCGCCCGTGTGGTGGAGATTGTCCGTCAGGAGGCTCCGCAGTATTTCCGCTACTCTATCGACGAGTGTTTTGTGCGTCTCGACGCGATGGGCGACGCCGACCTGAAACAGTGGGGAGAGGCCCTGCACCGCCGTGTGCGTCGCTCGGTGGGGATGCCCGTAAGCATTGGCATTGCGCCGACAAAGACCTTGGCCAAGGTGGCGAGTCATTTCGCAAAACGGCATTCGGGGTACCGACATTGTTGCTATATCGACAGTGATGAAAAACGTCGCAAGGCGTTGAAACTCTTTCCGATAGAAGATGTGTGGGGGATAGGCGGCCGTTACACCGCCAAGCTGAAACGTTACGGCGTGAACACCGCCTACGACTTCGCCTCGAAGCCCAAGGAGTGGGTGCGGGCAGCTTTCGGCAATATCGTGGTGGAACGCACTTGGGCGGAGCTCAACGGCATCGACTGTATCGCCGACGAGGCCATGGCCGCGAAGAAAAGCATCTGCACCAGCCGCAGTTTCAACGGAATGATCACCGACCTCGACACCCTGCGCACCCACGTGAGCAACTACGCCGCGCGCTGCGCCGAGAAACTGCGTGCGCAGAACACCGTGGCGTCGGTGGTGGGAGTGTTTGTCAACACCAACTTTTTCCGCGACGACCTGCCTCAGTACCAGCAGTTTGCGGAGCTCACATTGCCCACGCCCACCAGCTCGGCCATCACCATAGTGAAAGCCGCCGGCGACCTGCTGGCAAGTATCTACAAACCCGGCTACCATTACAAAAAGGCTGGGGTGATAGTGATGGGAATAGGCGCGGCCTCGCCGATACAGCTTAACTTGTTCGACATCAACGCGGAGCAGTTCCAACGACTGAAAAAACTCGACGCCGTGGTGGACCGCATCAACCGCCTGCACGGCACCGAGACGGTGATTCTCGGCTCGCAGCAGTACGCCACCCGCGACGGCAACGGCAAAGCCGATGTGTTCGCCAACGCCATCAAGCACGACTTCCGCAGCAAAAACCCCACCACAAGGTGGAATGATATTATTAGGCTTAAGTGATTAGTGATTAGTGATTAGTGATTGGTGATTAGTTAGTGAACTGTGAACTGATTGGTGGTTGGTTTATTCACTCCTTAACAACTTCACTCCTTAACATTTTATATGGTTTTTACGCAACAAAAGACGATTTTTTCCGTTTATATATAGATGTACGGTTGGAAAATCCGGCCGAAAAATTCAAACATTAATTAAAAACACATAACAAAATGAAGATTTATAACAAAATGTTGGCCGAGTGTTTCGGCACTTTCTGGTTAGTTCTTGGCGGTTGCGGAACCGCTTTGTTTGCAGGCGCTTACGTCGGTTTCCTCGGCGTGGCAATAGCCTTCGGTCTTACTGTTATCGCTATGGCCTACGGCATCGGTCATGTGAGCGGCGCGCACCTCAATCCTGCCGTTAGTTTCGGTGTTTTCGTGAACGGACGTATGTCGTTCAAAGACATGCTGCTGTACTGGGTGGCACAGATTGTCGGCGCTATCATTGCCGGCGCCGTGCTGCTGGTTATCTGGAAGACCTGCGGACTAGGCAACACCGGTGTGTTTGCCGCCAACGGTTTCGGAGCCGAATTCCAAGCCGCTGCTGGCGAGAACTACGCCGCTATCAGCTGCGGAGGCGCTTTCCTCGTTGAGGCACTGCTCACCTTCGTGTTCCTGATGGTGATACTCGGCGCCACCGACGAGCGCAGCAA
>DBXF01000029.1:89128-89286 GCA_002309295.1 Bacteroidales bacterium UBA1219
AGGTGCCGCCGCCGCCGGTCTGTTCTACAAACTGGTAGCACCCAAAGCCAAAGAGGAATAGCAGATAAGCATTTCGAAAAAACAGACGGACATCGCCAGACGGTGTCCGTTTTTTTGTGCCGGTTTTTATGAAAAACACGAATTGCCATGTAATTATC
>DBXF01000067.1:0-5048 GCA_002309295.1 Bacteroidales bacterium UBA1219
CAATGCGAAAATTTTTCAACTTTTTTTCAAGAAAGGGCGAAAATGGGTGTTTTTTCGGTTATTTTTTTCATTTTTTGAAGAAATTTTGATGTTATATTTGCAAAAAAAGTGCTTTTATTCGGCGTTTTTACGTTTTTTCCTTTTCATCTTTCTATATATCAATAATTTACAAACACATTTAGACTCTACAAAACTTCAACAAGTTTTGCATATATCATTGTGTTACAATAAAATACAATCAACACATTTTATTTTAGTAATACATTATATATAATCTATAAAAAATAGTATTTTTGCATGAGAGTATAATCAAGGCAATTATTTCACAACAATATGGAAGACAACGCATTACCACAAGATATAGAGTTTCACCCTTTGGAGCCTTTCCTTCCGGCCAACGCCAAACTGCTGTTTCTGGGCAGTTTCCCGCCTCCGCGCAAGCGCTGGTGCATGGATTTCTATTACCCGAATTTCGGCAACGACCACTGGCGTATTGAGGGAGAGGTGTGGTTCGGCGACCGCAACTGCTTTGTGGACATCCAGAACAAGTGTTTCCGCAAGGATGAGATTGTTGAGTTTTTGCAAGAAAAGGGCATAGCGATGTACGACACTGCCCGTGCGGTGCGACGACTGAAAGGCAACGCCTCCGACGCTTTTCTAGAGATTGTGGAGCCTACCGACATCCGTGCGCTGCTGCGGCAAATCCCTCAGTGCAAGGCCATTGCCACCACGGGCGAGAAGGCCACGGGCGAGCTGTGCCGCTATTTCGGTGTGGAGAAACTGCCTACTGTTGGCTGTAGCACAGAGCTGAGCGACGGTCTGCGGCTGTATCGCCTGCCATCATCTTCGAGAGCGTACCCGCTGGCGTTCGAAAAGAAATGCGAGGCATATAAAAGGGTGTTCGAAGAAGTGTTTTGAGTGCGGAATGCGGAATGCGGAGTTCGGAATTTTTATCCCAGCCCAGTCTCTCTGAGGTCGCTGAACAAATCCAAGACAATCTTTTCGGCAAAGGCAATGATACTGTCAGAATGTCTGAAAAACTAGAACAATGAGTCTGTAGTTTATTTTCTATTATACCGACATAATGATAATTACAATATTATTTAAGATTAAGTTTTGTACCAAATTCCGAAAATAAATCCATCATTTGCTGGGAGGTAGAGATAAAAAAATCAAATATTTTAGGTTTATCACTAGGATTAAGATAGATATATTGTTGATCTAATCGCACCCGTGACGTAACTTTATCGTCCATTCGTTGCCATTCCAAGCCCTTTATTTTACTATCTATTTCATCGTGATATTTATAAAGGGTATCAAATATTTTTTTGTTTTTCGCTTGTTCTCCCGTATTGATGTATAATTCCACACGACAATTATCTTTGTTGATAATAACATTAATATTTCCACCTGAAATAGACCTAACAGACTTGCCAAGCCAATTATCAATCACCGCATTAGAAGCATTAAATAATCCGTTCATTTTTTTATTATACTCAATGAATTCTGTCCAAAACTTATGTCTATTATTACGACGGATTTGAGTTGACTCTGACTGAACTGTTTCTTCCTGTTCTTTATTTGCGATTTTAATTTGATAATCCTCTGTGTCCTCAATAGGAATGATTTGGTCAAACTGCATTATCACCTGATCTTTATACTTGAAAGGTGTTACTTTAATACATTTGATTCGCAAGTTGAAATTTTGCAACCACAGAACAGAAGATGTTACCTCTTTATGGAAATTAGCGGCAACTAGGATAATGCGCTGACTATTACCTTGATTAATTTTGATGTCATCTATTTCTCTGCCATCAAAAAAATCTTGCAATGCCTCTATAGCTGATGTTGTTCCCCCAAGATACTTTTGAAAAATCTCAATAACTTGCTGTTTGCTAAGACTTGAACAATATGAGGCATACTTGATAGCTTGCCAAGTAACATCTTTACCAGAATCATCTAGTTTGTTCTCGATAATTACAAGATTACCATTCTTATCAAGTGCAAGCAAATCAAGACGTTCACGAGTATCTGCAAAACCATCAAATTCTTTTTGTATGATTAGTAAGTCTTCCCCGAGAGAGGATGGTTCTTTGGCAATCCATTCTTGCAAGTCTTGACGCTCTTTAAGGTTAAGAGACTTAAATGTACATTTCTCTGTCTTTATAAGACTTTTTGTTTGTTTATCCAGAATATACATAACCTTTAACCATTTATAATCTATTAATTATCAACAATAAATATTTACCCAATCCTGTTTTACGCCTTCCTTACCCAGATTTCGGTGGGCATGCCGTCGATAATCTCGGTTTCCTTGCGGTCGGGCGAGGCGATGGTGGGCACCAGATTGAGGCTTGCCGTGAGGGTTTCGGAGCAGATATAGTCCATATACTGCTGCACGGCGCCGTCCCATTCGGGATTGCTGAGCAGGTCAACGACGATTTTGTCGGTAACGGCGAAGTCGCTGTCCTTGCGGATGTTCTGAATGCGGTTCACCAGCTCGCGTGCGATGCCTTCGTTCTTAAGTTCCTGTGTAAGCGTCACATCGAGGGCAACGGTGAGGGTGCCTTCGTTGGCCACCACCCATCCGGGGATGTCCTGAGTGGCAATCTCCACATCGCTGAGAAGGAGTTCCACATCCTGACCCTCCACCACCATATTGTAACGGCCTTCGGTTTCAATCTTGGCGATGTCGGCCTGCGAGAAGGCTGTAACGGCGGCGGCAATGGCTTTCATTATTTTGCCGTAGCGCGGTCCGAGGGTCTTGAAGTTGGGTTTGGCGCTTTTCACAAGCACGTTGTTGGCGGCGTCGAGGTATTCAATCTCCTTAACGTTGACCTCGGAGGTGATGAGGTGTGCAACCTTCTCTATCTGCTGACGCTGGAATTCGTCGGCCACGGGAATCATTATCTTTGCCAACGGCTGACGCACGCGCAGGTTGCTGCGTTTGCGCAACGAAAGCACCATCGACGATATTTTCTGTGCCAGCTGCATACGCTGTTCGAGGGCTTTGTCCACAACACTCTCGTTGTATGCAGGGAATTCGGTGTGGTGCACCGATTCGGCGTCGATACGGTGAGTTACGTTGTTGAGGTCGCGGAACATACGCTCGCTGAAGAAGGG
This sequence comes from Bacteroidales bacterium UBA1219, assembly GCA_002309295.1. GTDB lineage: Bacteria > Bacteroidota > Bacteroidia > Bacteroidales > P3 > UBA1219. Next base: position 3,124 of record DBXF01000067.1, read on the forward strand.
CGCGATGGGTGCCATCAGGCGGGCGAGGGTCTCCAGACAGGTGTAGAGAGTCTGGTAGGCAGAAATCTTGTCTTCGGTGTATTCGCCTTTCCAGAAACGGCGGCGGCACAGACGCACGTACCAGTTGCTGAGGTACCAGTCGACGAACTCATGCACGGCGCGGCCGGCTTTCATCGGCTCGTAGTCATTGAAATAGTCGTCAACGGTTTTCACAAGGGTGTTGAGCTCGGAGAGTATCCAGCGGTCGATTTCGGGACGGCGGGAGATTTCGATGTCGGGCTCGGAGTAGGTGAAACCGTCGATATTGGCGTAAAGCGCGAAGAAACCGTAGGTGTTGTACAGTGTGCCGAAGAATTTCTTACGCACCTCGTCAACGCCGGCGGGGTCGAATTTCAGGGCGTCCCACGGCTGCGAGTTGGTTATCATGTACCAGCGTGTGGCGTCGGGACCGAATTTCTGTATCGTTTCGAAAGGATCCACGGCGTTGCCCAGACGTTTGGACATTTTCTGTCCTTTGCTGTCGAGTACCAAACCATTGGAAACCACGTTTTTATAAGAAACGGAGTCGAAGCACATCGTTGCGATGGCGTGAAGGGTGAAGAACCAACCGCGGGTCTGGTCCACACCTTCGGCGATGAAGTCGGCGGGGAAAGTCTTGGGGTTGAGCTGACCTTCCTTGCCCATGTAATGTATCTGTGCGTAAGGCATTGCACCGCTGTCGAACCACACGTCGATAAGGTCGGGTTCGCGGAACATTTTTTTGCCTTTTGGCGAAACCAGCACCACGCCGTCGATGTAGGGACGGTGCAAGTCGAATTTCTCGTAATCGTCGGAGGCGTATGGGTTATTCTCCATAAATCCCGCCTTGACGGATTTATCTATCTCGGCACGGAGTTCGTCCACGCTGCCGATGCAGATCTCTTCGGAGCCGTCCTCGGTGCGCCAGATGGGCAGCGGTGTGCCCCAATAACGCGAGCGCGAGAGGTTCCAGTCCACCAGATTTTCGAGCCAGTTGCCGAAACGTCCGCTGCCGGTGGCCTCGGGTTTCCAGTTGATAGTCTTGTTAAGCTCTATCATTCTGTCTTTCAGCGCAGTGGTACGAATAAACCAGCTGTCGAGGGGGTAGTAGAGCACGGGCTTGTCGGTACGNNGGGTAGCTGTGGGTGTGTTTCTCGCTGCGGAAGAGCTTGCCTTCGGCTTTGAGCATCACCACTATCTCCACGTCGAGAGTGGGGTCTTTCTCGGTCTTTTCGGGGTCGTAGGCGTTTTTCACGAATTTGCCTGCATAGGGTGAGTAAAGCTCGGTGTTGACGTATCTTTTCACAAACTCGGGGTCGAGCTGCTCGATGAGGAAGAACTTGCCGGTGCGGTCCACCATGGGTTGCTGTTTGCCGTCCTTGTCGAAAAGCACGAGGGGCGGCACGCCTGCCTGCTTGGCCACGCGGTCGTCGTCGGCTCCGAAAGTGGGTGCTATGTGCACGATACCGGTACCGTCTTCGGTGGTAACGTAGTCGCCGAGGATGATGCGGAAAGCACCTTCGCCAGGGTTCACCCACGGTATGAGCTGTTCGTATTCCAAATCCTTGAGTTCCTTGCCTTTAACGGCGTTGCCGAGAACGCGGAAGGGCACTTTCTTGTCGCCCACCTTGTATTCCTCGAAGGGGATGTTGGCGTTTTCGGCGGGGAACATGCTGTTAAGCAGAGGCTTGGCCACGATAACATTGATGGGTGCGCCGCTGTATGGGTTGAAGGTGTTCACCAGCACATATTCGATGCCGGGACCTACGGCGAGGGCGGTGTTCGAAGGCAGTGTCCACGGGGTGGTGGTCCATGCCAGAACGTTCACATCCTCGGATTTGACATCCACGCCGAAAGGCAGTGTCTGATTGGCTTTGAGATGGAACATCGCCACGCAGGTGGTGTCC
>DBXF01000067.1:5128-5265 GCA_002309295.1 Bacteroidales bacterium UBA1219
AGCAAACCTTTGTTATAGAGGTCTTTAAGCAGGAACCACAGGGTTTCGATATATTCGTTTTTGAAAGTGATATAAGGGTTGTCGAGGTCCACCCAATAGCCCATTTTACGGGTGAGTTCGTCCCAGAGGTCCTTGTA
>DBXF01000067.1:5271-48523 GCA_002309295.1 Bacteroidales bacterium UBA1219
GTTGTAGTCGTCCACGCTGATTTTCTTGCCGATGTCCTCCTTGGTGATGCCGAGTTTCTTCTCCACGCCGAGTTCCACGGGCAGACCGTGGGTGTCCCAGCCGGCTTTGCGATCCACAAAGAACCCCTTCATAGTTTTGTAGCGGCAGAAAATATCTTTTATGCTACGTGCCATAACGTGGTGAATGCCAGGCACTCCGTTTGCCGACGGAGGACCTTCGTAGAATACGAAAGGCGTTTTTCCTTCGGAGAGTTCGAGACTTTTGTGGAAGGTGTCGTTTTCTTCCCAATAACGGCGAATTTCCTCGCCGAGAGCGGTCATGTCTAATTGCTTGTACTCGTTATACTTATCGGACATTGTTATAAAAAATTATATATATCACTATCTGTCAGCCGTTTAACCCACGACCGACTAATTATAATTAACCTGCAAATATACGATTTTTTTGTGAAAAGTGATTAGTGACTGGTGATTTGTTTTGGGAAAGTGAGCTGTGATGAAGAATGTGGTTATTTACTGGTGACTAGTGATTTATTTTTGGAAAGTGGCTATGATGAATAAAACCAGACAGGGTGAAATATGAAATAATCCGACACCTTTGTCAGTTGTCTTGGAATTTCCAGTTACAGATGGATTGGTACAGGTTTTGTGTTTCCACAGAGTCTTTGGTATTGATGTACAAAACATCGTCTTTGCAAGTGAGTCTCACAAAAATTGGTATCCCACTATTAATAAACAACTTGCATTTTGAATCATCTTCCAAAACGAACTCACCTTTGCATAAATTGTTCCCAGCAAAACCGTTCGATCGTTCTTTGATTGGCGGCAACTCGTCGACAATCTCGATATTTAGAATGTCCTTTTTGAGAATATCCATTCCATACAGCCCTTGAATATCCATCTCCTGCGGTTTCAGAACTACCTTGTTTTCAACAGAACCCCTGAACGCCAAAATAATGATTACAGCAAGAGTGCTGAATATTACAATGAGGTAAAACACCGTTATGAACCTATTCTTTTTTTTCTTGTCTTTCAAATAATTACACCTTTTTAAGAAAACAATTTCAACCTACAAAGATATGTATTTTTTGTAAAAAGTGCGCTGTGAACAGCGAACTGTGATGAAAAATGTGGTAAATTACAGGTTACTAGCAATTTGTTTTTGAAAAATGTCAGGCATTTTCACTCGCTCTTGCCCGTATGAAAAAAAAATCGTATTTTTGCACTTTCAAAAAATACAAACATCATGCAAAACAACAACTACTGTATAATAATGGCCGGAGGCATAGGAAGCCGTTTCTGGCCGGTAAGCAAAACGGAGTGTCCCAAACAGTTCCTCGACATCCTTGGCACGGGAAAAAGCTTTATCCGCAGCACTTTCGAGAGGTTTCTGCCCATTGTGCCGCCTCAGAATTTCCTGGTGGTAACCAACGCCATGTACAAAGACCTTGTGCTACAGCACATCCCCGAACTCACCGAGAGTCAAGTGCTTTGCGAGCCTATGCGCCGCAACACCGCTCCCTGCATAGCCTACGCCGCCTACCATATAATGGCACAAAACAGCGATTGCAACATAGTTGTAACCCCCGCCGACCATCTTGTAACCAACGAGGCCGAATTCCAACGCATCATCAGCACCGGATTCGACTTCGTTTCCAAACCGGAAAACAGCAAAGCATTGCTCACCATCGGCATCAAACCCACAAGACCCGAAACCGGCTACGGCTACATACAAACCCCCGACGCCAACTGCACGGAAGGAGCAGTAACCAAGGTAGCCAGTTTCACCGAAAAGCCCAACCTCGAGAAAGCCGTGCAGTTCCTCGAAAGCGGTCGTTATCTGTGGAACTCCGGCATCTTCATCTGGTCGATGGAAGGAATCCTGTCGGCATTAAATCAATTCATCCCCAACCTTACCGAGATTTTCAACGAAGGCAAGGCCAAGTTCGGCACCGCCGACGAGCAAGCGTTCATCAGCGGCAACTTCCACCGCTGTCCCGACATCTCCATCGACTATGGTGTGATGGAGAAATCGCCACTCACCTACACCATCCCCGCCGACTTCGGCTGGAGCGACATAGGCACTTGGGGCTCGCTGTTCACCCATGCACAAAAGGATGCCGAGAACAATGCCGTTAAAGGCAACGTGGTTGTGGAGGAATGCAGCAACACCGTGATAAATATCGAACCCAGCGTTGAAGCCATTGTGCAGGGCATGGACGAATGTCTTGTGGCCTACAGCGGCAAATCGTTGCTTGTATGCCGCCTTAAGGACGAGCAGCGCATCAAGGAATGGGTAGCTGCTTTAAACGCAAAAAAACAGTAATTACGCTCTGATTTTAAAAAATGCAATAGTGCCTGCCGCGTTGCGGCAGGCACTAATTTTTTATTCGATTGCGGGCATAAAAAAAGAGGACTCGATTGAGTCCTCTTTCATATTTTGGATTTGAATACTATTCTTCGTCCATGTTTACGTAGAAAGAAGTTCTGCGGTTGATGCTGAATTTGCAGTCACCGAAGCATTCACGTTTACCTTTCCATTCAGTGGTCAGACGATCGCCGTCGATGCCGTATTTTTCAACGAGAAGTCTCTTAACTTCTTTAGCACGTTTTTCGGACAGTTTGTCGTTGTATTCGTAGCTAGCGGGTTCGTCGCAGAAGCTGATGATGGTGAATTTGGTGTCGGAGTTGTTCTTCATAACTTCAGCAACAGCTTCGAGTTTTCTCATCTGATCCGAAGGAACTTTCCATACATCGTTCGGGTAGAGGATAGACAGAGGCATACCATAGAGGTTCTGCTGGTTGTCTTTCACGTTTTTCAGAGCATTGCGCATACGGTCGTTGTCGGCTTCAGCTTTGTCAAGTTGATCTTGCAGTTTGCCATTCTCGTCTTCAAGAGCAGCGATTTTGTTTTTAAGATCGTTTTCCTGTTCTTTGGCCTTTGCCAGTTCGTCGTTAGCATCTTCGAGGTCTTTAGCAAGGGAGTCAAATCTTTCCTGGGTGAGGAGTTTTTCTTGTTCAACGCGAGCCTTGTCGGTAGCTGTTACGCCAAGGTGGAATTCAAGTCCGATAGGAATGTAGAGGTAAGTACCAACCCAGTCGGCGTTGTGGATTTGAGGTATGTCAGCAATTGCATAGAGAGTGGGTTCAACATACACAGAGAGAAGATCAATGAATCTCCACGAAACACCCATACCAAGATTGCCATTGAAAACAGTTTTCCCAAGCCAAAGGTCTTCGCTACCATCTGTTGTATGTCTGTCTGCATCGGGAAGGAATCTTGTATTACCCATACCTGCCAACAGATACCACTGCCATTTGCGATAAGGATCTTTGTAACCCTTGATAGCATCGATAATTGAGAATGTAACATCAATATCCCAATTCAAATGTTCGCCAATGTAGTTAAGGTTGGGACGAATACTATGACCATCCGGCTGAATTCTCCAAAGGTTTATGTTTTTGATTTTGGAATCAACATCCGAATAGTTGAATTGGAAGCGAAGATCCCATACATGGTTCAGTTCTTTGGCCAAGAAACCGCCAATACCCCAACTCCAACGTTCATGTGGGTTAAAAGCATGTATAGCAGGATCAATGGTTTCTTTCTGGAGTCTCCATGTCCAACCGCCATTGATACCAACTGACCAATTGCTCCATAATCCGTAGTGCGGATAATGTGCTTGCGATGTACTTTCTTGTGCATAAGCTCCACTAAAGCCTAACACAAAGCATGCAACTAATGCAAATTTTAATGTTTTTTTCATTTTACTATCAATTAATTATGTTTTTATTCCGTTTTTTTTTCTTTAATTTTTAATGTATTTGCTACAAAAACAAACACTCCTTTTTACGCAAAAAGGACTTTGCAAAGTTACATATTTTTTTTCATTTATAGCACTTTTACACATTTTTTTTTAATTTTTTTTTACAATTATCACATTTTCAAACAATTAGAAAAAGACTAAAAAACGCATTTTTTTATTTATCTGAAGTAAATAAGTAGTTGAGTAGATATCTTTTTTCTCTAAATAAACACAATTCTGTTGAAAATTGTGACGTTTTTTTTCATTGAAATTCAACATTTTTTTCGTAACTTTGAAGCGATGAAAAAAAACACTTTTGTAGCCGATACCCGACTATAAACTTTTGTACATCAATTATTTTTATCGTAACACAAACAATTACAACCTATAATAAAACATGAACCGCCCGACACTGAGCCATAGAGCTGCCAACGTGATATCCAACAGCAGGGACGAAGCCATACGCCTTAAAAGTCAAAACATTGGCGTGGAGCACCTATTTCTCGGCATATTGCGCGAAAAAGATTGTTCCGCCATGAAAATACTATACGAATCGAACATAGACACTGCCAACATTCGCCTGCGCATAGAACGTGCCCTGGCCTCTATCGGTGAAAATGTGAGATACTCTGCCGACGACGAAGTCCCTTTCATGAAACAAACCGAAAACGTCATCCGCATTGCAAGTCTCATTTCCAAGGAGTTCAAAAGCAACGAGATAAAAACGGAGCACATTCTTTTAGCCATGCTGCGTAACAACGACAACATTGTGTCCCAATTACTTGTTGAAAATGGTCTCGACCTCGAGAAAGCAAAATCGATTTGTCAAACCTTGAGTACCGACGGCGACAGTCAAACCAAAAACACCAACGACGGCTCTTTGCCCGATTATCAATCAAGTGCATCTTTCGACGACGACGATGAAGAAGACGACGATGATTTCGGTGCTTCCAACATCCCTTCGCAGAACAAACCCTCGGCCGGTTCGAAAAACAGTCGCACTCCAGCCTTGGACAATTTCGGTCGCGACCTAACCAAAGCCGCCGCCGAAAAACGTCTCGACCCCATAGTAGGACGCGAAAAGGAATTGGAGCGCATAGCTCAGATCCTCAGCCGACGTAAGAAAAACAACCCCATACTCATAGGCGAACCGGGCGTGGGAAAATCGGCCATTGCCGAAGGACTTGCAATACGCATAAGCGAAGGCAAAGTACCTCGCACCCTTTACGGCAAACGCGTCATCACTCTAGACCTTGCATCACTTGTGGCAGGCACCAAATACCGCGGTCAGTTTGAGGAACGCATGAAAGCCATCCTGAAAGAACTGGAACAAAATCCCGACATAATTGTATTCATCGACGAGATACACACTATTGTCGGAGCCGGTGGTGCTGCCGGATCGCTCGACGCTTCCAACATGTTCAAGCCGGCTCTGGCCAGGGGCGAACTACAATGCATAGGTGCTACGACTCTCGACGAATATCGTCAGTACATCGAAAAGGACGGAGCCCTTGAACGCCGGTTCCAAAAAGTGCTTGTGGATGCCACTACTCCCGAGGAAACGGTTACTATATTAAACAATATCAAAGACAAATACGAAGATCACCATCTGGTGACCTATTCGCCGGAGGCTCTCGAAGCCTGCGTTTCGCTTACAAACCGCTATATCAGCGACAGGCTTCTTCCCGACAAGGCCATCGACGCCATGGACGAGGCCGGCGCGCGCGTACATATATCTAATATAGAGGTGCCTCCGGAAATTATCGCCCTTGAGGAAGAAATTGCCAAAGTGGTGGCAAAAAAGAAAGAGGTGTTGGCTCAGAAAAACTACAACGAAGCCGCCGAATACCGCGACCAAGAACGCGAACTCAACGCCAAACTCAGCGACGTGAAACGTCAATGGGAAATTGACGAAAAGAAAAAACGCATCACTATAACAGAACAGGATGTGGCCGAAGTAGTGGCCATGATGACCGGCGTGCCGGTACAACGCATTGCCCAAAGCGAGACCAACCGTCTGCTGAGCATGGAAAACGACCTGCAAAGCAAAGTAATAGGTCAGGACGAGGCCGTGAAGAAAATAGCCAAGGCTATACGCCGCAACCGCGCCGGACTGAAAGACCCCAACAAACCCATAGGATCGTTTATTTTCCTCGGACCCACGGGCGTTGGAAAGACCTACCTGGCCAAAGTGCTGGCACAATATCTGTTCGACACCGAAAGTGCCATGATACGCATCGACATGAGTGAGTACATGGAGAAATTCGCCGTGTCGCGACTGATAGGAGCGCCTCCGGGATACGTCGGCTACGAAGAGGGCGGCCAACTCACCGAGAAAGTACGTCGCAAACCCTACTCCATAGTGCTGCTCGACGAGATAGAAAAAGCCCACCCCGACGTGTTCAACCTGTTGCTACAGGTGCTCGACGACGGTCAGCTTACCGACGGCATGGGCCGCAAGGTAGATTTCAAAAACACCATAGTGATTATGACCTCCAACATCGGGTCACGACAGCTCAAGGAGTTCGGCACAGGCGTGGGATTCAACACCTCGGCACGCGAGAGCAACCGCGCCGAAATGGAGAAAGACGTGATAGAAAAGGCCATGAAAAAGGCTTTCGCACCGGAATTTCTCAACCGTATCGACGACGTTATCGTTTTCAACAACCTGAAACGTCCCGAAATACACAAGATTATCGACATAGAGCTGAAAGGACTCTTCGGCAGGATAAACGAGATGGGATACTCCATCCACATCAGCGAAAGCGCCAAGGATTTCCTACTGGAAAAAGGTTGGGACCCCAATTTCGGTGCACGACCTCTGAAACGAGCAATCCAGAAATATATCGAAGACGAACTTGCCGAAGAGATTATCCGCTCATCGCTGCATAAAGGCGACGACATACTCATCGACACCGAAGACTTCGGCGAGAGCAAGATAATAAAATTCCGCATCACCAAAGGTCAGGACAACATCATCGCCGACAGCGAAGAGACAAAAGCCATTGCCGACCAACCAACCGAAAACGAATAATTATTTATGACCGAACAGGAAAACATAAAAACTACCAACATCGGGACTTTGGGCAAAAACGCCCTTTTACAGAGGCTCACACAAGATTTCGAGGTGCATAACGAATCCACCCACATCGGCCTCGGCGACGATGCCTCGGCTGTAGGTAGCGGACAGAAAAAATCCGTTGTAGGCACCGCCATGATGGTGGAAGGCATACATTTCGACATGACCTACACTCCACTGCAACATCTTGGTTACAAAGTCGTTGCATTAGCAATGGCCAAGGTGGTGGCGATGAACGCCCTGCCACGGCAGATAATGGTGAACATGGCCGTGTCGAGTCGCTACTCTGTGGAGGCGCTCGAGGAACTTTTTGCCGGCATACGCCGTATCTGCAAACGCTACGACACCGACCTCGCAGGATGCGACATCTGCTCGAGCATGAGCGGACTCACAATCTCCGTCACCGCCATTGGTGAGACAGAGAAAGAAAGCATCACCCGCTGCGACGGGGCCAAAGTCCACGACCTACTGTGCGCTTCGGGCGATTTCGGGTCGGCATACGCAGGGCTGCTGATACTGGAACGCGAGAAAGCCACTTTCAAGGCCAACCCCAATTTCCAACCCGACTTTGCCTCGCACGAATATGTGCTGGAACGTTTTCTGAAACCCGAGCCTCGCACCGACATAGTAAAATGGCTTGCCGAGAACAGCATTGTGCCCACCTCCATGACCAACGTGGCTGACGGACTTGCCGACGCAGCCATGCGTTTATGTAAGGAGTCGCACTGCGGATGCGAGATTTACGAGGAGCGCATACCCATAGACTACGGCACCTCGCATGTGTGCAGCGATTTCGGGACCAATATGTTACCCGTGTCGCTGGCACTCAACGGAGGCATGGACAACGAACTGCTTTTTTCGATAAAACAATCCGACTACGAAAAAATTAAAGGCTGTCCCAACATAGCCATTGTGGGTCACATTACCGAACAAAACCGCGGCGCCATTATGGTGACACCTCAAAACACCGCCATCGAACTAACCTCGCAAGGGTGGAACCCCTCGGTGCCTTCCAACGAATAAACCCGGCTGTCGTCCCTTATATATATAATGTATGACCATACATGAAATTTTGAAGAAATATTGGGGCTACGACAAATTCAGACCTTTGCAGGAGGATATAATCACTTCCGTTTTAAATGGTTACGACACCTTGGCGCTACTTCCCACAGGAGGCGGAAAATCCATCTGTTTTCAAGTGCCTGCCATGGCGCTGGACGGCATCTGCGTTGTGGTTTCGCCGCTGATAGCGCTGATGAAAGACCAAGTGGTGCACCTTAAAGAAAAAGGCATCAAAGCCGAAGCCCTTGTTTCGGGGATAAGTGTGCGCGACACCGAACGTATTATCAACAACTGCCTTTACGGTGAGATGAAATTCCTATACGTTTCGCCCGAAAGGCTGAAAAACAGAGCCTTTTTGGAAGCCTTCAAGCAAATGAAAATCGGCCTTATCGCTGTTGACGAAGCACACTGCATATCGCAATGGGGCTACGATTTCCGTCCGCCTTACCTTGAAATTGCCAAAATACGTGCCTTCCATCCCAAAACGGTGATGATGGCCCTTACCGCCACGGCAACACCGGCAGTGGTGGCCGACATTCAGGACAAGCTGGCTTTTGGCAAGAAACGCAACGTTTTCCAAAAGAGTTTCTACCGCGACAACCTCACCTACATGGCTTTTTACGAGGAGGACAAATACGGACGTATGCTGCGGATAATAGCGGCGGTGAGAGGCTCCGGAATTGTGTATGTGCGCAACCGCCGTCGCACGCAGGAGATTGCCGAATTCCTCACCTCGAAAGGGATACGTGCATCATATTACCATGCCGGACTAAAGACTGAGGACCGCGATGCCCGGCAGAAAAAATGGATGGCGGGACAAACGCCGGTAATAGTGGCCACCAACGCTTTCGGCATGGGCATAGACAAACCCGACGTGCGCTACGTGATACACCTCGACCTGCCCGACTCGCCCGAAGCATATTTCCAAGAGGCCGGACGCGGCGGACGCGACGAAAAACAGGCCTACGCCGTCATCCTTTACAACAATACCGACATAGAATCGCTGAAACAGAATTTTGTCTCTTCGTATCCCCCAATGCAGTACATACGCAACGCCTACCGCGCCGTTTGCAACTACTATCGGATGCCCGAAGGGTCGGGACTTAACCAAAAATTCGATTTCGACCCAATTGCCATCTGCGACAACTATGGTTTTCAGGTAGTTCCCTTCTACAACGCACTGCGTTTTCTTGAAAAAGAAGGCCTGCTGATGATACCTGAAAGGCAGGAGACGACTTCGCATGTAAAAATAATAGTCTCGAAAGAAGAGTTGTACCGCTTTCAAGTTGGGAACCCGCAGTTCGACGATTTGATTAAACTGATGCTCAGGATGTACGGCGGACTGTTTAGCAGTTACGTGGGCATAAGCGAAAAGGCCATTGCCCGCAAAATGTACCACGACGAAGAGTCCATTGTGTCGTTGCTGCGTAAATTACACAAATTGAACTACATAGATTATCAGGAAAAAGAGACCTGCCCACAGATTATCTTCACCTCTCCCTGCATCAACCCCAACGGTCTGTATATTAGTGACGCCAACTACAAAACCCTGAAAGAAAATGCGTTAGTACGCATTAACGCCATGATAGACTATGTGAAGGGCCACGAATACTGCCGAAGCAGCGCACTGCTCTACTATTTCGGAGAAAAAAACAACATTCGCTGCGGTCGTTGCGATGTGTGTATTGCCAAAAACAAGGAGCAGGACAACGAAAAGCTGCAGATTACCATTAAGGAGATTCTGAACAACAACCCAATGACAATAAAAACGCTCTGCTCGAAAATTCCGTCGCTCGACGAACGGACTATAACGGCGACAGTGCGTGAGATGATCGACTACAATATTATTGAATGCGACGAGGATATGCGGCTGTCGTTGAAATAAGGTGCAAAAAAAAGAGGCCCGAAAGCCTCTTTCTCTAATCCTTTCCGACGACGGACGTAGCGCCCGACAATCTTTATCAGTTCAAATTGAGTGCAAATTTTGCAGTACGGGTATTCACCTGCTGCATGCATCCGGCATAAAGCAATATGGTGCGAATCGCCATTTTCGAAGGCTGGAGCCTTGCTCCTATTTTGCGTATTTTGTTTTTTGTGGTGCCGGATTGTTCCGTAAAGTTGTATTCATTTACCATAGGCAATGTTTTTTGTTTCTCAGTTCCGGTTTTATTGCCGGATTTTGATTTAAAAACTAATTATATCTTTTTTTATTGCATGGGTATGCATTTTTTTATTGTTAAAAATTGTTTTGCGATGAAAAATAAGCCTTTGCACAAAAGGTATTTGACTAATAATCAATATATTCACTTACATCAAAAAACGTAGCGGGAAAAGTATCCACTCAATGGCACGGTCGAAACGGGAGCGCTTGCTCCACTCCTCGAAGTTGAAATCGATGCAGTGCAGCAGAGTGTTGTTGATGTGATTGACAAGCAACCCGACAATTTGGGAGTTGCGACCTATTAGAGCCAACTCGTGCTGGTGCTGGAAACTGCGGAAATCGAAATTGGCAGAGGAGATGGAGAACACCTCGCCGTCGACCATCAGGCACTTGGCGTGGAGATTGCCCGGAGTATAGAATTTCATCTCCACCCCGCTTTCGTGGAGGGAACCCAGAGTGTGGCGACGCACTATGTCGGCGGTTTGCACGTCGGATTTGAGAGGCGAAATAACAGTAACCTTGACTCCGCGCTCCACAGCAGCCGTAAGGGCTTTGCGCAAACGCGGGCTGGGCAGGAAATACGGTGTTTCTATGATTACTTCGGATTTGGCATTGCCAATCATGTACTCGTACCTACGAGCCAGCCTCTGTCGGGCACGCGAGGGGATCTCCTGGATGATGGACATATTTCCGTAGTTGATGTCGCGTTTGAAACGCAGTTTGTCGAGGTCTAAGCGGTTGTATATGGCGTAGTTGTCGTTGAACACCTTTTGGAACAGTCGTGCCATCGGGTCGGCGATACGCAGGTTGAGCTCGCGCCACGACAGCGAGTAGGCCGTGATGTTGGCCGAGCCTATGTAGGCTATGTGGTTGTCGATGACAAGTATCTTGCGGTGGTCGCGGCGGTGGTTGTCGGAGATGAAGTTGAGGGTGATAATTAGCTTTTTGAAGAAACGCACCTCACCGCCGGCGTTGATAATAGGGTCGAAGAAACTCTTTTTCTGACGTGTGCCCCAGGCGTCGACAAGTATGCGCACATTGACACCCTGCCGGGCTTTTTCGGCCAAGACACGCTTGAAACGTTCGCCCATGGAGTCGTCGTTGAAACGGAAAGTCTCGAGATAGATGTACTCTTTGGCGGCGGCGATATCCCTGAGCTGGTTGTTGTAAAGCTCAAGATTGTCGTCGAACAGCGAGACCTCGTCGAGGGTAACCTCGGTTCCAGTCACATACTTTTTCGGTTTCCTATTGGTTATTTTTTTCATTACAATATAACGATAACGCATATGGCTTTGTTTTATTTTGTTGATATTCCGTTTTTTGCACATTATTTTACTTTGAAACGAAAAAAGCGTGTATTTTTTATGCGGCACATTGCATAAAAAACAAAAAAAATAACGTACATTTGCAATTGAAAAACGTAGGCCGAAAGGCTCGGTAAATTCATTTTAATAACTGTAGTTCAACAATTTAAACGTAACATAAATGAAAAAAATACTTATCGTAGGAGCTGGCGGACAGATAGGCTCCGAACTCACACGCACATTGCGCGACATTTACGGCAACGACAACGTGGTATGCAGCGACCTGCGTCCTTTGAAGGGCGAGATTTACGAACGCGGTCCCATCGAACGCATCGACTCCACCCAAATTATGCAGATTGCAGAAGCTGTAAAGAAATACAACATCGACACTATCTACAACCTTGCCGCCATACTTTCGGCCACGGCAGAGCTCAACCCCATGCTGGGCTGGAACGTAGGCATCGGCAGCTTGGTTAACTGCCTCGAGGTGGCCCGCTTGTTCGGCTGCGCCGTGTTCACACCCAGTTCGATAGGTGCTTTCGGTCCCAGCACCCCTCACGACATGACTCCTCAGGACACTATACAGCGTCCCGCCACTATCTACGGTGTTACCAAAGTTACCGGCGAACTGCTCAGCGACTACTATTTCACACGTTTCGGCGTGGACACCCGTTCGGTGCGTTTCCCCGGACTTATTTCCAACCTGACACTGCCCGGCGGCGGTACCACCGACTACGCTGTGGAGATTTACTACGCTGCTGTGAAAGGCGAGAAATTCGTTTGCCCGCTCAAGAAAGGCACTTTCATGGATATGATGTACATGCCCGACGCCCTTAGCGCCATGATTGACATTATGGAAGCCGACCCCACGAAACTGGTTCACCGCAACTCGTTCAACGTGACAGCTATGAGCTTCGACCCCGAAATCATATACAACGCCATCAAGAAATATGTTCCCAACTTTGAGATGGTTTACGAGCCCGAACCAATCAAGCAGGCTATCGCCGACAGCTGGCCAAACTGCATGGACGACTCGTGCGCCCGCAAGGAATGGGGATGGAATCCTAAATACGACCTCGACAAGATGACCGTCGATATGCTGGACACCCTCAAAAAGAAACTTCTGTAGTATTACTCGGAAATAACAACTAAGACCGGCCCACATAGAGCCGGTCTTTTTTTTGCCATAAAAAAAACGGCATCATTGTGGAATGATGCCGTTTTACTATTTATTGTTTTATTCAGTCAACACTAGTAAAAACAAAGGAGTTGGGTGATAATTGGCCGTCCTTGCCAACTACGGTTTTATTAGCTTCGCTTTCCGCAGCATCGGGTGTCGAAGAGGTTTGGATTCCCTGACGAGCGAACGAAGGCACGTCCTCCATTTCGGTAAAACCGGCCTGAGTGCTATACTTTTCTTTCAAGTTTTTGATGTTGGCCATTCTCGAAAAAACGAGTTCCCGAGTTGCGTTACGCTGTTCCATGTCGGCGGGCGTTTCCACAACAGTCGGTGTTGGGGCCACGAATTCCTGTTGCGCTTGGGGGGCTACAGCCTCGGGCTGGCGCTGTGGTTGCTGCACTGCTACAGGTTCGGGCTGTTGCTGTTCCTGAAAGGGGGCCGATTCGTTTTTGCTGGTAACGGTGAAAATGGGATCTATAGCGGTTTCCTGCTGTGGCTTAGCCTGAACTTCGGCAACGGGTTCCTCCATTACAGGCTCAGAATCAAGGAAATGTACCACGCGCGTCTCCTTTTCAGATTCGGCGGCAGCGCTTACGGGCTGCTGAACGGTAATGGTCTGTTGTTCTACCTTGGGATGCTGCACAAATTCGGGTGTAGGTTCAGGTGCTGCAGTTGTCTTTTGTTCGTCTAAACGATGAAAAGTTTTACTGCTTCCGCCCTTTATTGATTCCCAATCAATAACCTTGGACGTTTCGGGTTTAGTAGGCTTGGCTTGGAAACCTGTGGCCACCAAAATCACTCTCAGGCTTTCGCCCAGAGAATCGTCGAAACCTATACCCATCTTCAAATTGGGTGAATTTTTGCAAGTGGTGGTTATCTTTTCGGTAATTTCTTCTATCTCGTCGTTGTCGGCCTCGTACTCCTGACTGCAGGTGATGTGAAGCAGGATTTTCTGAGAGTCGGTAATGTCGATATCGTTGAGCAGCGGCGAACGCATAGCCTCTTCAACAGCTTCTATTGCTCGGTTTTCGCCGCTGGCGATGCCTGCACCCATAATTGCGGTGCCGCTCTTCGACATAACGCTGTTCACATCGCGCAAATCCACATCCATATACGAATTAACCGTTATCATCTCGGCCACGCTCTTTGCTGCAGTAAGCAACACGTCGTCGGCTTTGGCGAAACATTGGCTGAATTTAATACGTTCGCCTACAAACACTTTATTGTTGTCGATAATGATAATGGAATCTACTTTAGAACGCAACTGCTCCAGGCCTGCCTGTGCCTGTTCCAAACGTGCTTTGCCTTCGAAACGGAATGGCATAGTAACAATGGCCACCACGAGCACCTCGGGCATGTGCGGGTCGTTGGTTTCTATCTCTTTGGCTATCTCGGCAATAACGGGAGAGGCGCCTGTACCTGTGCCACCGCCCATACCTGCTGTAATAAAGAGCATTCTAGTGCCGGCAAGAGCTTCTTTGATACGGTCTTTGGCTTCCTGGGCATACTCCATAGCCACTTCGGGTCTTCCGCCCGCGCCCAAGCCTTCGCCGAGTTGTAATTTTGATATTACAGGACTGCTCGACAAAGATTTGGAATCGGTGTTACATACAATAAAATCCACTCCTACAATACCTTGACGGCACATGTGATTGACAGCATTTACGCCGCCGCCGCCAACGCCGATAACTTTAATGTACGACGATTCTTCTTTTGGTGCTATAAAATTCATTGGTGGTGTCATATATACCCTTGTATTTCAATGATTTAAATATTATTTACTATACACAAAATGTTTTGTAAATTTACGACTATTTTTTTTGCCGTCAAACACTTTGCCAATCTTGTTTTCAACAGATTTTTGTTAGTTTTTGTTGATAACTGTTTTGGGGGTTAGTATATAGGCCACGGATCACCTAACAAGCGGTCGTCTGAACCTGTTTCTGTAGGCTGTATATCCGTTGCCACAACGATTACCCGAATATTTTCGCCAAGTGTGTCGTCTTGTCCTATGCTCAACATCATCCTAGGTTGTTTTACACATACTCCATTGAAATATCTTTCAACTTGTGCCAACTCATCCATAATCATATCGTGCTCTTTACTACTACTGAGATGCAAAAAAACAGCACGTGCTCCGGACATATCCGAAACTACGGTGAGCGGGTTTTGCAAGGCCTGTAGCATAGCGTCTATGGCGCGCGTTTCGCCTTTGGCCACACCAACGCCCATAAAGGTGTCGCCTCCATTACTCAGCAAACTCACTATATCGCGAAAATCGCAGTTTATCAACGGTAGGCAAGTCAGCGCTGCAGATAAGTTTTTAACCGGCGACGACATCAGTTCGTCCACTTTGTAGAAAAATTGGCTGAAAGGTACTTTTTCTTCGGCGTCCATCACTTTGTTGTTGTCGATAACCATAACGGCGTCGGCCACGGAACGCAGTTCGTCCAGCCCTCGCCGTGCCAGGGCCATGCGCTCCTTGCCTTCGAAATGGAACGGCATGGTAACCACGGCCACCACTAGCATCTCTGGAAAATGCTTATCCTCGGCGTTTATATCCCTGACTATCTTTGTTATTACAGGAACCGCTCCTGTGCCGGTGCCACCACCCATTCCTGCCATAATGAAAAGTATCGTGGTTTTTTCGGTAAAGGCGGCTTTGATGGCTTCGGCGTTCTCGGTGGCGAGTTGTTTTGCCAAAACAGGATTTCCTCCTGTTCCCAAGCCTTCACCAATTAGTATTTTTGTTTCTGCCTGGCTATTTGCCAAAGATTTAGAATCGGTATCGCACACAATTAGGTCAACACCTTCTATGCCTTGACTGTGCAAATTGTTCACGGCGTTGATGCCGCAGTTGCCCACACCTATAACCTTAACGAAGGACGAAAGGTTTTTGGGTGCTATAAATTTTAAAATGTCTTCCATTGTTGTCGTTTTTAATGATTTAATAATTTTGCTGTTGTCGTATGCCCCGTTTTACGACTGATAGTCGTAGAACATGACATTATTTTAGGTTTTTCAGGCGTATTCGGCCTATGATGGATATTATTCTTTTTCAAACAATACCGTTATGGTAGCACAAACAGTCCGCGTGTTTTGTCCAACGAGAACTCATTCGCGATAGTGCGCCTTGCTCCTACTACCGCTGCATATCCCCTGCCTTCACCGCTCTGCCGAAACCTCGGACGCTGGTTTCGGCAGAGTTTTCGAAGTACTGAAAATCAATATTTTATTAAAATATTGCTAATAACAATCTCTTTCCAAACAGATAAAGATCGGCTTTTAGACGATTTGGTCATCTTTAAGAAAATCACCAAGGTAATCTTCTATCGATTTCAACCACGATTTCTTCGGTTTCTTGGGCTTTTGGGGAGCTTTTTCAGGTTCCGGTTCGGGCTCTTCGTCGAGTATTCCGGGATCTATGGTGTGGGGGTTGGGTTCGGGCTCAGGCTCAGGTTCAGATTCTTTTTTCATCTCTTCCTCTTCAATGTCGATTTCTTCGAAACCATAGAGAACCAGACCTATACCTGTGGCATAGATGGGATCCGAAACATCGATGCTTTTGCCCTCGGCCACGCCGGAGACATGTTCGTCAGGAGTTCCGATACGTGTGGAGATACCTGTTTTGTAGGCTGTGAAATTAACGATATCCTTGAGTTTGGCACCACCGCCGGTGAGCACTATACCACCGACAAGCTGTTTCTCGGTTTGGGATTCGACAATTTCGTTATATACAAAGTCTATAATCTCGCTTGTGCGTGCTTTAATGATGTTTGCAAGGAACCTCACATCGACATGTCGTGGTGCTTGTCCTTTCACGCCGGGGAACGAAACCACAGCGTCGTCAACGCACTCGGGCATGCAAGAGCCGAACTGAACTTTAAGTTTTTCTGCAGTGTCGGGCAACACGGTGCAACCTTTGCGGATATCCTCGGTGATATTCTTTCCTGCAAAGGGAATAACATGTGTATGCCTTATCACTCCTTCGGTGAAAATGGCCACATCGGTAGTGCCGCCGCCTATGTCGACAAGGGCAACGCCAGCATCGCGGTCTTCCTGATTGAGCACTGCCAATCCGGAAGCTATAGGTTCAAGGACAATGCCTTTGACGTTGAGGCCTGCGCGCCTTACACAGCTGATGATATTCCTGATGCAGTCGGATTTTCCCGTAACGATATGGAAATCGGCCGCCAGACGGACTCCCGACGCACCGATGGGAGACACGTCCTTCAGTTCCTCGTTGTCAACAAAATACCTCTGTGGGAAGATGTGGATTATCTCCACGCCCGGATCGAGGGGGATGTTGTTCTGTTCGCTGATAAGACGGTTTATGTCGGCTTCCTCGATAAACTCCTGATCGGAGGGGATGCTGATCATGCCGCGGTTTTTCTGACTCTGTATGTGCTGGCCTGCAATTCCCACATACACATCATTCACGGGACATTTGGCTTCTTCGGCGGCCATAGCTACGGCCTTCTCTATCGACTTTGTGGCATCGAGAAGGTTTTTCACTTCGCCGTGCACAACGCCAACCGAAGCCACCTTGCCGTGGCCTATGATTCTGATTTTGCCTTTGTTCTCTTCATCGCGTTCGCCGATAAGACAGGCAATTTTCGTTGTCCCAATGTCCAACCCTACTACTATTTGTTTGTCCATAACTGTTATTGTTTTTTAGTACAAATTATTTGATCGATATACTTTAAATTTACAATTGAATACTTGTCCCATCCGACCTTTGAGAACCCTTTGTCGTAAAGGGCATAGAGGTTCTCGAATTTCTCGTCGAGATTTTCGGTATTGCCGATAATCACCACATGGTTGCCCAGTTTGGGGACAATTTCGAGGTCGCCGTCCTGATTGACGAAAATCTGGTCGAAAAGGGGTTTGGCCTTTGCGTCGGCATTTATATATTTCGCCAAAAGATAGACCTTTACTATGTCGAAACTCTCGGCCTTAGGGTCGGAAACCAAAAGTGCTCCTACGTCGAGGTCCTTGGGTTTGCCCGGGAAATCCTTGTCGATGGCGCCGTTGGCAATGATGACACATTGGTTTTTAACCGAACTGATAGGCATGTATCGGCCTTTGTTGTCTAGGTAGAACTGCCTTTTCTTGGTAAACACACGCACCAGCGGTGAGCGCTGCGTTATGTTTATCATAATGTCGGCACTAACTGTTACCGAAACCGTTGCTTCGTCGACGTATGGATTTGCCCTCATCAAAGCACGTATGCCGTCCAAATCCACTTCGGAAACAGGCTGGCTGGTAATGTCGCGATACTTGTATAACACTTGCCCGCGCAACTGTTCGGCAGTAACAAGGGTGTCGTTGCCCAAATAATCTACAGTAACAGCCACGTCCTTAATGGCGGTGTTGCGGTGCGACACGTTGGCAACCACAATCACTACCACAATGGCAACAAGCAGCAGTACTTTTAATATGTTAGAGTAACGACGTTTCATTGTTACGGTTATTTAATATCTAATTGTTCTTCAAACGCTTTCTGTATGTCAGGCAGCAACGCGTCGATGTCGCCGGCGCCCATGGTTACAAGCACTTCGGGATAAAGGGCCACCAAAATGTCGCAAAGATCCTTCTTGCTGCAGAGGTACTTGCACATCTTGTTGATTTTGTGTAGTATAAGATGCGATGTCACGCCCGGTATGGGTTTCTCGCGGGCGGGGTAGATGTCGAGCAGCACTATCTCGTCGAGGGGCATGAGTGCTTGCGCGAAACCGTCGGCGAAATTGGCTGTGCGCGAATAGAGGTGCGGCTGGAACACGCCCACCACACGTTTGTCGGGGTATAGCTGTTTCACCGACTGTATGCAGGTCTCTATCTCGTGCGGATGGTGCGCATAGTCGTCGATAAACACGAAGTCGGGGGTTTTGATGCGGTAGTCGAAACGGCGGCGTATGCCTTGGAACGACTTGACGGCGGCACGCAGTTCCTCTTCGGTAACGCCGCATTTCAGAGCCACTGCCATGGCCGCCACGGCATTTTCGATGTTGTACAGCGGCGAGCCTATCATCTCGATGTCGTAATACACCTTTTCGGGGGTGTGGAAATCGAAATAGTAGTTGCCTTTGTAGTTGCGCACGTTCCATGTGTAGTATTCTGCCTCAAGGTCATCGAAAGAGTAGCGGGCGAGGGGTATGTTCTCGTTTATCTCGAAATCGAGGCTGCTTTTGAGTATCAACCCGCCTTCGGGGTTGGTTTTGTTGGCAAAGGTGGCGAAAGCGTCGAGCAGGTTCTTGTGTGTGCCATAGATGTCGAGGTGGTCGGGGTCGGCGGAGGTTATCACCGAAAACAGCGGGTTGAGCTGCAGGAAAGAGCGGTCGTACTCGTCGGCCTCCACAACCACGAATTCACTGTCGTGGTTCACCACGAGGTTGCTGTTGAAATTCTTGGCAATGCCGCCCAAAAAGGCCGAGCATCCCAAGTGGCTGTTGTGCAGTATGTGGGCTATCAGTCCGGTGGTGGTGGTCTTGCCGTGACTGCCCGCCACAGCTATGCATTTCTTTGCGTTGGCAATCTCGCCCAGCACCATGGCGCGTTTCTTCACCGGCACGCCGAGCTGTTGCAGATACACAAACTCCTGGTTGTCGGCAGGGATGGCGGGGGTGTATATCACCAAATCCAACTGCTTGGGTATCTGGTTGATATCCTCTTCGTAATGGATTTCCATGCCTTCGGCCTCGAGCTGTCGGGTGAGGGCGGTGCGGGTGCGGTCGTAGCCACAAACACGGTATCCCAGCGAATGGAAATAACGTGCAAGGGCGCTCATTCCGATGCCGCCGATGCCGAGGAAATAATATGTCTTCTGACTGTCAGTCATTGTCGTTATTTTTTCAAAATCTTTTCAATCTGGTCCACAATTTTGTCGGCGGCGTTGCGCATGCCCATCTTCAAAATTGCCTCGGACATTGCCTTCTGTTTCTCGCTGTCGCCTACAAGGCTGTCGAGTGTGGGGCAGAGGGTGGTCATGGCTTCGGCGTCGCGCACCATGAGGGCGGCACCGTTGTTCACCAGCGCCATGGCGTTTTTGGTCTGATGGTCTTCGGCCACGTTGGGTGAGGGTATCAGTATCACGGGCTTGCCCACGAGACACAGCTCAGATATGGAGATAGCGCCGGCGCGAGAGATGATTGCGTCGGCAGCGGCGTAGGCGTGGTCCATCTGCGAGATGAACTCGCACACCTTGATATTATTGGTGGCACCGGCGGCCTCCACAGCCTCCTTGGCCTGTTTGTAGTAGCCCTTGCCGGTCTGCCAAATCAGTTGTATATCGTTGTCGATGAAATATTTAAGGTTGGCGCAGAGTGTCTCGTTGATGGTGCGTGCTCCCAGACTTCCGCCCACGGAGAGGATGATGCGTTTTTCGGGATTGACTTGGAAAGTGGCACAGCCTTCGGCTTTGCTCACACTCATATCTTCGATGACCTTGCGCACAGGATTGCCAGTGAACACTATCTTTTCGGCAGGGAAGAATTTCTCCAAGCCGTTGTAAGCCACACAGATAACATCGGCATGGGCCGAGAGCATCTTGTTGGTGAGTCCCGGATAGGAGTTCTGCTCCTGCAACAGTGTGGGGTAACCCATATTGGCGGCGGTTTTCAATGTCGGAGCACTGGCGTAGCCTCCCACTCCCACCACTATGTCGGGGTTGAAGTCGCGGATAATCTTTTTTGCCATGCGCTGGCTTTTCATCAGTTTGAAAGGCACGGCAAGGTTCTTTATTATGTTTTTCGGGCTGAGGCTGCGTTGAAGTCCGGCTATGGGCAGACCTTTGATGGGGTAGCCCGCGGCGGGCACTTTCTCCATCTCCATACGGCCTTCGGCACCGATGAAAAGGATGTCGGCGTCGGCGTAGCGCGCCTTGATGGCGTTGGCAATGGCCACGGCGGGGAAGATGTGTCCCCCGGTTCCTCCTCCACTAATTATCGCTTTCATTTTCGGTATTGTTTTCTGTGTTATTATCTTCTGTTTCTGTTTGTTCTGTTTTCACCTCTTGCTGTTGGGCAAGTTTTATCTTTTTATTATGGTTGCTTACGGATAGTATCACTCCTATAGCACAACAGGTAAGCACATACGACGTACCCCCGTAGCTTATCAGTGGCAAAGTCTGTCCCGTTACCGGAAGGTATCCCGTTGCCACGCCCATATTCACCAGGGCTTGAAGGAAAATCAAAAAACCGAGGCCTGCCACCGTCAGCTGTCCGAACAGCGAGTCGCAGTTTTTCGATATAATCATGCAACGTATGAAAAAAATCACATAAAGTGCAATCAGCAGCAGCACTACAATAAGTCCGAGTTCTTCGGTGATTACGGAATAAATGAAGTCGGTGTGCGACTCGTTGAGGTAGCGTCCCTGCACGGTGTTGCCTATACCCACGCCGGTAATTCCGCCGGAGGCTATGGCAATCTTGGCTATATTGGTCTGCGTGATGGCATCCTTGTCGTCGTTGAGCCAGTCCTGGATACGGTTAACCCATGTTTCGCTTCTGAAAATAGGTATATCGAACACAAAGGTGAATAAGAGGAAAATCCCGACAAGCGCCACGGCCAATAAAATTGTCCAAAGGATATATTTTTTGTTCACCCCGCCAACAAACATCAGTACCAAGCAGGACAAAAACACCAGAGCGGCGGTGGAGAAGTTCTCGGGGAAAATGAAAATCGCTATGAAAAGCACCGGGGCCATCAGCTTTTTGAAAGTGGACAACTCCATAAGCGAATCCCTGTATTTGGAAATCTGCCTTGCAAGGAAAATTAGCAGGATAAATTTGGCAATTTCGGAGGGCTGGAACTGCCCAATTATCGGGATGTCTATCCATCGGCTTGCAGCGTGGCCGTCGGTTACACCGGAAAATTTGCCGTAAATGGAAATCACGAACATTACCGCCATCATCACAATACAAAGCCAGAAGCCCAGTCGCGACATGCCGGAGAACATCTTGAACGGCACATGCGAAATGGCTATCATAGCTACGTATGACCCAATCACTATGGCGACATGCTTGAAGACGGTGGCATACACGTTCCAGCCATGGTCGTAAGCGGCCTTGCCTATCGAGCTATACACCTCGATAAGCGAGACAAGGCTGAGCAGAACGACAACCACCCAGATTATCCTGTCGCCTAGAATCAGTTGTTTTGTTCGTTTTTCCATTCTTTATCTAGAAAGAGAAAAATTACAATTCGTTTACACAATAAGTGAACTCCTCGCCCTGATCGGCCACGGACACTCCGTTTTCGCAGGCCGGGGAGAAGAGTGTTACAGCGTCTTCGATGCCCGAATAGAAGGCTTTGTCGAGAGCCACGGCAAGATTACGCGCGTCGATAATAACCGGTATGCTGCCGGCAAAAGTGTCGTGCAGACGTGTGTTGTCGTAGCCGACGCAGATGAGCATACGCACTTTGCGCAAGGCCAGAGGCTTCAGAACCTCGAAATCAACGTCGTTCACATCGCCGTTGGCAATCCATATCACGGGTTTTTCCATGGTGTCGAGGGAGTACCATGTGGCGTTGGGGGTTCGCGACGAAGCATCGTTGACAAACTCCATGCCGTTGATACGGGCCACAAAATCGAGCTTGTATTTCATGTCGTCGAACGAACTGAAACAGCGGCGCAAGGTTTCGTTGCGCATTTTCTTTAGTTTGGCAGCGTCGATTTCTGCCAGATTGGTGTAGATTTTTTCCCTTCCCTGTTTTGCTAATGATTCTAATGTCATAGTGTACTGATGTTTTATATTTTTGATTTATCTTATTTTTAAAGTTAATATTGCAAGAGCGGCCAGCCCTATTGTGATAATCCACATACGGGTTGTAATTTTCACCTCGTGATAAACATTGTTATGTCCTTCGCCGCCTCCTTTGAAAGTTACTTTACTGTTGGGCCATTTGGATTTGAAATCGCTGTAGCTTGTGCGGAAATGGTCGTGCAGAGGGGCTTTTTTCCATATCCTGTGTTTTTTACCCGTTTTCACGAAACGTTTCACGTCAAGGTCGGCAAGAACTTCGAACAGGAACACACCGCAGATAATCGGCAGCAGCAGCTCCTTGTGTATGATGATGGCAGCCACAGCGATGATGCCGCCGATGGTGAGGCTGCCCGTATCGCCCATAAACATCTGTGCGGGGAACGAGTTGTACCACAGGTATCCCACAAGGGCACCCACAAAGGCACACATAAATATCACTATCTCCTCGCTACCCGGTATGTACATCACGTTGAGGTAGTCGGTCCACACGGCGTTGCCCGAAACGTACGCCAGCACGAGGATGGCCACCCCGATTATGGCCGAGTTGCCCGCCGCCATTCCGTCCATGCCGTCGTTGAGGTTGGAACCGTTGCTCACCGCGGCCACCACAAAGATTGTGAGCAATACGAAGAAAATCCAGCCTGCGCCGTATTTCCACTTCTCACCCATAAAGCTGAACAGGTCGGCGTAGTTGAGGTCGTTGTTCTTGAAAAAAGGTATGGTGGTGCGGGTTGACTTAACATCGGGAGTCTTTTCCACCACCTGGACATTGTTCTCTATACGGACAGTCACGTTTTCGTTTATCACAGCGTCGGGACTATAACGGAGCGTGAGGCCTACGATGAGTCCGAGAGCCACCTGCGCCACTATCTTAACCCAGGGCTTTAGGCCGTCCTTCTGTTTTTTGAAAGTCTTGATGTAATCGTCGGCAAAACCCACGAGACCGAGCAGCACTGTGGTTACCACCATCAGCACAAAATAAACGTTGGCGAGTTTGCCAAACAGCAGACAGGGCAGCAAAATCGAAGCTATCACCACCAATCCGCCCATGGTAGGCACACCTTTCTTTTGGGTGTTGTAGGGGTCTACCTCCGCATCGCGCTGCTGTTCGTAATAGCCTCTGCGTTTCATGAAACGGATAAAGAGTTTTCCGAACCATATCGAAAACAGTATGGACAATATCAGTACCACAATGGCACGGAACGAGATGTAATGCACAAGTCCCGCACCTGGGAAATTGAAAGCATTGTCCAACCAATCAAAGAGATAATACAGCATGTCCTTTTATTTTTGTGGGTTCAAAATGTTATTTAATTCTTCTTTGTCGTCAAAGTGGTTGCGCACTCCGTTTATCTCCTGATATTTCTCGTGTCCTTTGCCGGCCACAAGGATGATGTCGCCCTCTTTGGCCATCGCACAGGCGGTCTTTATTGCCTGACGGCGGTCGGAGATACGCAGCATCGACTCTTTCTGAGCTTTGTTCAGTCCGGCTTCCATATCGTCGAGGATACGTTCGGGGTCTTCGGTGCGCGGATTGTCGGAGGTAAGTATCAGCGTGTGGCACATCTCGGCGGCTATCTTGGCCATCACGGGACGTTTCAGTGCGTCGCGGTCGCCGCCACAGCCCACCACCACAATCAGCCGCTGCTCTATGCCCATTATGTCGTTGATAGTCTGCAACACGTTTTTCAGTGCATCGGGGGTGTGTGCATAGTCCACAATGGCCATCTTGCCCGAGCCGTTCACGTATTCGAAGCGGCCTTCGGCAGCCTGCAAACGGCTCAAGTGTGTAAGAGCCTCGTCTTCGGCAATGCCGCACAAACGTGCTGTGGAATATATAGCCAACAGGTTATAGGCGTTGAACTTGCCAACAAGTCTTGTCCACACCTCTTTGCCACCGATGTTAAGCAACAATCCCTGCAAAGTGTTCTCCACAATGCGACAGTTGAAATCGGCCATGCTTTGCAGACTGTAGGTATATTTGTGGGCTTGGGTGTTCTGCAACATCACCATGCCGTTACGGTCGTCGATGTTAGTAAGGGCGAAGGCCGTTTTTGGCAGGTTGTCGAAAAAAGCCTTTTTGGCGGCTATGTAATCGGCAAAAGTCTTATGGAAATCCAAATGGTCGTGGGTTATGTTGCTGAAAATGCCACCCTCGAAATGCAGTCCGGCAATACGTTGCTGCACAATGGAATGCGAGCTCACCTCCATAAAACAGTATTCGCAACCGTGGTCGGCCATCTGCCTGAGCAGGGCGTTGAGTTCCAAAGCGTCGGGGGTGGTGTGGGTGGAAGGTATCTCCTGTTCGTCGATTTTGTTGACCACGGTGGAGAGCAGTCCTACGCTGTAGCCGAGCTCGCGGAACATGCGATGCAAGAGGGTAACAGTCGTCGTCTTGCCGTTGGTGCCGGTAATGCCTATCAGTTTGAGGCATTGCGACGGATTGTCGAAATAGTTCGATGCGGCTATGCCCAAAGCCTTGCTGCTGTCGGCGGTTTGGATGTAAACCACATCGGCGCTGAGGGTTTCAGGCAATGTCTGACATAGCACCACGGCTGCGCCTTTGGATATAGCACTGTCGATGAATTTGTGTCCGTCGACATGTACGCCCACCTGCGCCACAAACATGGTGCCGGGTTCCACCGCACGTGAGTCGAAAGTGATTTTGCCCACTTCCACGTCACGGAAATTGGTGGCGTCGTACACAATACCTTTTAATATTTCTGACAGTTTCTTCATCTCTAATTTGTTTTTTGGTTAGGGGTTGTTGAGCCATCGTCGGCCGTAGGCAGTTCCGGAGCTTCGGGCCTGAGTGTTAGCAGTATCTTGTCGCCTTTTTTGTAAGGCTGGTTTTGTCGCAACGACTGGCTTACCACCTTGCCTCGTCCTTCGATGGCAACGCTGAAGCCCATTTTCTCGAGCATAAACACCGCATCCTTTGCCGTCATGCCTTTGCAGTTCGGCACCTTGCCTTCGGGCAATGCGTATGGATGATACAACACTCTGCCGTTGGCATCCTGTTCGGCGTCGAGCCACATCACACTGGACGAGGTGTCGGTTCTAAGGTATCTGATACCCAAGTTACGGAAGGCTTTGTTTATGTCGCTGGCCAAACCTTTCTTGATATAAGGCATTGCCGGCTTGCCCTCTTCTTGAATTTTGAGATCCATATTTAAAAAGGTACCGCAAACTCGGTCGGCAAGGTCCTTGAATACCGGTGCCGCCAGCTCGCCACCATAGTTTCGTCCCTGTTTCGGATTGAAAATCACCACGATGCAGGAATACTGTGGATTATCGGCGGGGAAAAATCCGGCAAACGACGCACAGTAGCGCATCGGCTGATTGTCCTTTTGTGTATAGTTGATCTGCGTGGTACCTGTCTTTCCCGCTATTCCGTAGGGGGTTTTGGAGAGTCGGCGACGCGCTGAGCCGTTTTCCACCACACCAACAAGAAAATCGTGGAGGATAGCCAAAGTCTGGTCGGAGCATATTTTCTCTTTCATCACCACGGGTTCCATTTTCTTAACCACTTCGCTCCCTTGACGTATCTCGCTACAGAACAAAGGTTTCACCATTTTGCCGTTGTTTGCTATTGCGTTATAGTAAGTAAGCATCTGCAAAGCGGTGAAGCGCGACACATATCCATAACAGAGGCTTAATAGGTCCTGAAGCGATGTGAGATCTTCCACCATAAAAGGCTTTGGCTCCTGCAGGGCGAGGTCGAGACCCAGACGGTCCATGGGAAGTACGGATATGAGTTTGTTGCGGAACTCCTTGCGGTTGTTGCGGTAATTTTCCCATACGGGATAACAGGTGCCCACGTTCGACGAAATTTCAAAGGCATGTTTCATGCTCGTGGTTCCGGTGGAGCCGTCGGAATGGCTGTCCTCTATCTTTACAGGTTGGGGATTGGGATTTTTGGGGGTGGCATCCTCGAAATAGTTCTTCACGCCGGTGGGTACCTCCGCTGCAGTATCGAACTTGCCGCTCTCGAGCAACACCATATTGGTTACCGTTTTAAAGGTGGAACCAGGTTCGTAAGAGTTCACGCAGGCTTGGTTGTTCATCTCGGCATATCCGCGAACAGAATCCACATACTGCAGACTGCTTATGGCGCGCACATATCCTGTCTGCACCTCCATAAGTATCACACAACCATAGTCGGCCTGGTTTTCGCTCACGCACTTGTAAAGCGAGTTGGTGGCAAGGTCCTGCAGACGGGAGTCGATGGTGGAAACAATGTCCAAACCGTCCACAGCGCGTTTCTGGTCGGAGTTTTCCACCGGAGCCCATATACTTTTTCCGTTGATACGGGCAAGGAAACGTTCGAGCCTCTGCCCCTGCTGTCCGCGCAGGTATTTGTCGTAATAGCCTTCCAAACCGTTATAAGTGAATCCATCACCTTGGTTCACCTGAAAACCTATGGTATGGCGAGCCATATTGCCATACGGATGCACCCTTATGTCGCGGGTGTCCATTATTATGGCCCTGCAGAAACTCGGCTTGAAAGGTACCGATTGTTTCTTGCGATGTGGAAGGGTGTCCTCCATAAGTATCGGGAACGCCATCATCCTCTGCCGCTGATAATAAGTTACTCCTTTTTTCACGCAACAATAGCGGTTCTTCTGCCTTTGTGCATTCGAAAAATAGTTGTAATATTCATCGTATGATTTCTCGGGAAACAATCGTGACATACTGTCGCAAAGCACTGACAGATAATCATTGAAAGTCTCTTTCGATATCAGGTTCTTGTAATACACCCACTTGCCGTCGACCTTGGCACTGTCGTCGTATTTCTTGCCTTTCTCCACCTTCTCGCGACCGAAGTCGATATAAATATCGTAAACCGGCAGCGAGGTGGCCAGCATTTTGCCGTCGGCGGAATAGATTGTCCCCCTCTGGGCCTTGACATCACGCAACTTGATGGTGCTGCTTTTGGCTTTCGAACGCCATTCCGCGCCATCGACAAACTGCAGTTTTATAAGGTTCCACACAATCGGGATTACCATAAAAACGATGAGTAAACCCAATAGCAGGAACAGTCTGCGTGATATGCTGCCGTTGTCTTTCATTGTCGCTATTTTTTACCTTTTATAGTTATTTTTAGTGAGGGTGTAGTACCTGCTTTTATTCCTTTGTCGCTCAGTTTTTCCGATACTTCGGTGAGCATGGTGGCGTTCATATAGTCGCAGCGGTTCTGAATCTGACGCACCCGCAGTTCGTCTATTTCGTGCTGCAACTGTTTGTTCTCGATAGTCAAGTCTTCGATTTTGTAGCGGTTCGAAATAAGAAGATAGCTGTAGACAAGCACCATAAGCGCCAACGGCAGCTGTTTCACCACCTTGTTCGACGCCAAAACCCTGCCGGCAAAGAAATCCGCCACACGAAAACGACGTTTCTTGGCTTTCGCTTCGGGCTTAACAGGTGTCTCCTCCACCGAAGGTTCGGTAGTGGGTTCCTGGGTTCCTTCTATTTCAAATTCTATCTTTTCGTTTTCTTCCATTGCTACAATCTTTATTGTTGTACCTTTTCAGCTACACGCAGTTTTGCGCTACGCGAACGGGGGTTCTCCGCCAGTTCTGCATCATCTGCAACCACAGGCTTGCGTGTTATCGGTTTCAAAGGTGCTATCAGGTTGCCGTAAAAGTCCTTTTTCACCTCTCCTTCGAAATTGCCTGTCTTGATGATGTTTTTCACCAGACGGTCTTCCAGTGAGTGGTACGAAATCACCACCAAACGACCTCCCGGGTTGAGTATTTCCACTGCCTGCGATAGCATTGCCTTCAGAGCTTCCAGTTCGCCGTTCACCTCTATGCGCAAGGCTTGGAAAACCATGGCATAGTATTTGTTTTCTTGATTGCGGGGCACCTGTCTCTCCAACGCACGTTTAAGGTCGAAGGTGGTAAGTATAGGGGCTTCGCTGCGCGCCGACACTATTGCCTTGGCCATGTGGTAGGCGTTGGGCAGCTCGCCGTAGTTCGAAAGTATATTGCGAATCTCCTCCTCGGAAGCGGTGTTCACTATGTCCTTGGCTGTAGTGCTCTGTCGACGGTCCATACGCAAGTCGAGCTCTGCGTCGAAACGTGTGGAGAAGCCTCTGCCGGCCTCGTCGAACTGGTGCGACGACACTCCCAAATCGGCCAAAACGCCGTCAACATGGGTGACGCCGTGCAGACGTAGGAAATTTTTCATATACTTGAAATTCTCGTTTATCAGTGTGAAACGAGGGTCGTCGATGGCATTTGCCAAAGCATCGGCATCCTGGTCGAAAGCCACCAGACGGCCGCTTTCGGCAAGGTGTTGCAATATGTAGCGCGAATGGCCTCCGCCACCAAAGGTCACATCGACATACGTGCCCTCGGGGTCGACAACCAGACCTTCCACACTCTGGTGCAACAATACCGGCAAATGGTAATCAGACATATTTTATTTCCTACCCTTACTTTATTCGTCATTATCGTCAAACGACAGCTCGCCCAAACGGTCGCTGGCCAGAGCCACATAATCGGGCTCGCTCACCGACGCCTCTTGCTGGGTGAACTTGTCGTAATCCCAAATTTCGATAAAGTTGCCGCCAAGCGATGTCAGAACAATGTCCTTGGTGTTACTGAGCTTGGACTTCTGTTCGGGAGGAATAAGGAGCCGGTCGTTGGTATCCAACTCGATGATGTTACCGTCGCTGAGCTTGCGGAGCAACATACGGTCTTCCGGCTTGTAGGGCTTAAGATTCTTCCGGAGTTTTTCCACCATTGCCGAGAACGAAGCGTAGGTCCAAAGTTCCAAACATTCGGCATAGATACTCTGACGGATAACAAAACGCCCGTCGTCCTCCGGTTGAAGCTGTTTCTTCAGCGCAACCGGAAACTTGAAACGTCCGTTACTGTCTAATTTACAGTATTCTTTGCCTAATATTAACGACATCTTTATCTACTATTTTTCGTCTGCAAAGGTACGAATAATTTTCCAAAAAAATACTTTTTTTACCATTAAATGTTGAAAAAAACCTTAAAGTTCCATTTCAACTTTATAAACGATGGTTGAGAAAAAAGGTTTCATTCAGAAAAAATATTTATAAAACAAAGTGTTTTAATGGGTTACAAAACAAACACGACACTCTGGGGGCATCGTGTTTATTTTGGCAAAAAAAGTAATTGTTGATAAGTTTTTTTGAAAGGGCAAAAAAAAAGGTGTGCCGAAATCAGCACACCTCGAAAAGTTGATTTGTTATGATAACGAGTGGACTACTGGGCTATAAGCTTGCGTACGGCTTTGTAGTCGCCACTGGTTATTTTCACGAAGTAAGTACCGCGGGCGAGGTCTTCGATATCCAGGCTCATAGGAGCGTTTTCGCCGACTTCGGCAAATGTCATGCTCTTAACTATCCTGCCCTTCATGTCGACCACATCCACATGGTAGTCGCCAGTTTGGTTCTTGATAATTATCGACACCTCGTTGGTGGCCGGGTTGGGATAGAGGAACATTCCGTCGTCGCCTTCGGCTGTCTCTATGTCTTCCACTGCCAGACGGAATCGGCTGCGATCTGTCCAGATGCTGTAGAAACCGTTATCGCAGCGGGCGCGGACAAACACATCGTAGGTGGTGGTCATGTTAAGACCTGTGAGGGTGTACGAGTTGGTAGCGGTTATCACCGTGGTTCCGGTGCCGTCGCCCTCGTAGAATCCGCGCAAGCCGTATTCAACCTCCCACATCCTCTGTTCGTTGTCGGTGATGTCCCAAGTAACATTGACTGCTGTTGCTGCAACCGGCATGATACGAACGTTTTTCACGGGTTTACAGTATGCCACAGTTACTATTATTGTATCGGACCATCCGCCGTTTAGTCCCGAGGTGCAGAGGCTGCGGATCGAGAAGTGATAGTCGAGACCAGTTATCATATTGGTAAGACGGCATGGGTTGGTGTAAACCACTATCACGGTGTCCACTCCGCTTGTCGGGTCGAAGCAATGGATTTCCCAAGCATTTTGGTTGGAGTCGGCATCCCATTTCAGAGTTATCTCGGTATCGGTGATTTGCGAGGTAACAATATTGGTAACGGGATTACACGGCAGAGCGAAGGTGGTTATTGTGTCGTATATCCAGTGCGAGTAGCCTGCGGAGTCGGGGCAGATTGTGCGTACTCTCCAAATGTAGCAGGTGCTGTCGATAAGGCCTGTAACATGGTTGCTGTTGATGCCATTGAGTATCTGTGTCCTGCTCCAGACGGTGTCGCCCATTATAGCGTATTCAAATTCGAAGTTGCCAGAGCCGCTCCATGTGCAAGTCATATCGTTGGTGCCGAACACTGTGTTCAGATTTGTTGGATCGGCGCAATTGCCTCCGTGGTAGTCTATAACCACATTGTCGATATTGAAAGTGCATGCCGAAGCACCACCGACCTTGAATCCGAGGAACTTACCTACGCCGGTGTACGACGACAGGTCGCAAACATGGTTCACCCAAGTGTTGGGGGTGTTGACTATAACAGTATCCACACCGATAAACGACTGGGTGTTCGACGAGTCGGACATCAGACCGACTACAAGATAGTTGGTTGTGGAGTTGGTGTATGCACTCAGAGACACTTCTATCTCGTAGGGGTTGTACACATTTATCTTGGGAGTAACGGCAATAGCCTGAGTACCTGCTGTGGTATTGAAATACAACGATGCAGGCGACGATCTGTAGGTAGATGCTGTACAGTTGGGACGTGTGGCGTTGCCAACATAAGTCCAGCAGGTGGGATATGCGGCTGCCGAAGTACCGTAAGCGTCGAAATTCTCGGCAAACGGGAATGTGGTTAATCTTCCGCAACCGGTGTTGAATCTCACGCTGTCGCTATAGTCGCTGGTGTCTATGGATGTGCACATGCAACGAACACGTACAAGATAAGTCATAGAAGGTGTGAGGCCTGTGATGGTGTACGAGGTGTCGTTGAGTGCCACGGAAGTCCACTGGTTGATACCGGCGGGACGATATTCGAACAGCCAGCGGTAAGAACCTGTGGTAACGCGCCAGGTAACGTCGGCACTTGTCTCTGTGATATTGGTCACGCGTATGCCGGTGGGTTCGGGACAGTCGAGTTTTACCGAAACATTGTCCACTGCTGCCGGCGGGTTGTTGCCTTGCGAGTTGGCGTCGTTAACCCAAGCGAAGTAGATACGTATCACAGTGTCGGAGAGTAATGGCAGCTGGTAGGTCTCTCTGCGGAACGACGAGCCATTTCCGTAATATCTTCCTACAAAAGTGGAGTTGGCCGGCGGGGTGAGCACTCCTGTAGAATTGCCTTCAACAGAGGATACAGCTCCGAAATACACAGCCATATAGTCGCGGTTGGTTTCGCCGTCGCAACGCCATTCGAATTTGAGGTTATAATTGTTTCCAGCATTGGTAGGCACATAAATATCGCGGAAAGCCCACGAAACTGTAGGAGTAGTGTTGGAGTAGTCGTTAAGGATACCACCGGTGTTGGATATGTACATGCTTCTGTTGCTGTTGTTGGCAACGGCATTACCCACTATCCATGTGTTGTTACCATAGGTCGGGCCTATTATCGTCCAGCCGTTGGTCGGGTCGGAAGTGCCTTCAAATGTACATTTGTACGGCATCACGGCAGGAATCTGGGCGGTACGGAAAGTATGAGGATTGGACCACACACTGTTGCCGTCGATTCCGCAAAGTGCCTTCACATAGAACTGGTAGATGGAGTTGGGCTGCAGATTGGTAATGGTATAGAAAGTGTCTGTTGTTGTGGCGTAGTTCACCGTTGCGGTGTCGGGGTCGAAACCGAATTCGCCCCAAGTGAGTTCGTATCCATAGGTAGTGGCGAGTTTGGTTGCATTGGTCCAGTGCAGACGCGATGTAATGGAGTCTACTGCCTCATCGCCAATATCTTTGGGCTTGATACATGTCGGCGCCCAGCCTATCTCTACATCATCCAAACAGAACATTGTATAACTCGACGAGGAATAAACAGCTTGGCAACGGAACGCCAGACGTGCACCGGGAACATGGTGTATGGTGGAGTCTTCGGAGAGATCCATAAACACTGTCTGAGTCGTTGTGGTGGCCGGGTATTTGGAAATCACTGTGAAGGTCGTGTCGTTTCCTACCACATATCCGAAATAAAGCATACCATAATTGGTAGTGGTGTTAGTGTTAGTCATTTTATATTTGAACGACACGGTAAGACGTGGCAGGCTGTCGGCGAACGGGGGCATAACAGCATAGTGGCGGGCTCCGACAGTCTGGTAGTTGTATGTGGAGGATGTCGAAGAATAGTTACTTGCAATAATCATCAACGATTTAGGCACGTTGTTCGGCAAATACGATGTGCTCGTACCTCCGTAGATACGTTCCGTATAATCGTTGCGACGAGCGAAGGAATAAGAACCCGACGAATAGAAGTCCCAACATTCGGGCAGTTGGATATTGGCGTCGTAGCCTGTGGTATTAGTAGTTCCGTAATAAGAGTCGAAATCCTCTACATACGGATACACGCTGATGGCACCGCAGCCTGTGCGCAACGATAATTCAGCGTATGCCGAATCGCTACCGCAGAGCGACATCACTCTGATATCGTATGTGGACTGTGCCGACAGATGGTTCAAGACGTAGGAGGTGTCCGTAACGGTGTCGGCCACATGCCAGAGGCTGTCGTTTCTTGTCTTGTACAGAACAACCCACAACGAATCGGTGGAGCCGGGCACCCAAAGCAGACTTGCCGAGGAGTCGGTCTTTCCCATCAAACGAACATTGGGCGGCACACACGAAACATTGTTGTTGCACTGTGAAACAAATCTGATGGCATTGCGGTAGTTGTATACGCCACCCGAAGCGGTGGTGGGAGAAGCAGGATTGATATCCGAGCTTGAATAGAAATATATCGATTTATTGGTTGCCGAAGCTGTGGAGAAATATGCACTTGTGCTTTGCGTTGCACCCGAGTTGTCGTCGATGGCCAAAACCAAGTTGTCGGCACCGTTGTAGTAGAACGGTGTGTTGAAGGTGCAACGTAGCCATCCGCGAGAAGTGGCATACAAGCTGTCGGTATATACCGGTGTGAGGTCTCTCAAGGGAACATAATCATTCACTGTAGCAAAATTACTGCGTTGTGTATGTCCGAGATAGATGGTGATGCTGTCCTTATTGGTCAGGGATATGGATCCGGCGTAGTAGAACTCAACGGCTTCGATACGCTTGGGACCGCCCATTTCTGCATTAGTAAACAGTTGTTGGGTGTACGAATTGGCGTAGTTCATGTAAACCGGGATATAATAGGAAGTCATACTGCCCTGCAATTCCACATTGCCTCCCACAAGACACTGTGCCGTACCAAACGACGAGGTGGCATAATCCGAAGTGTCGCCACAGGTACACACGGCCCTTACTCTAACATCATAGGTGGTGCTAGCGGAGAGATGTGAGAAG
The DNA here is from genome assembly GCA_002309295.1 of Bacteroidales bacterium UBA1219. Lineage (GTDB taxonomy): Bacteria > Bacteroidota > Bacteroidia > Bacteroidales > P3 > UBA1219. The sequence goes on from DBXF01000067.1 coordinate 39,055, forward strand.
AAATAGTAAAGATTGGAGGTGGTATCCACCACTGTCCATGTGGTTTGGTTTCTCCGTTTCATCTCAACAATATAGTGATGGGTAATACCATCACCTATGGTTCCTACATTCCACGATGTAAATGCCGAATTCGATGTTACCGAATTGGTTACAAAGTGTGTCGGCTTAGGACAAGCCGGAATTGTATCTATTACGATGTTGTCGATATAAGTAACTGTATATTCGTTCTGAATGGCGACAAGGGCTATGTATTTTCCGGTGCCGGTGTAGTTTTCCAACGACACTGTGTAATTCTCCCACGCATTAGTATAATTGCCCCAAACGGTGTCTATTCCAACGAACGTGGATATGTCGGAGGGGTCGGTCATAATGCCTACTGCTATTTTACAGTTGTATGATGGGCTGTTGCGGAAATAGTCGAACGAAACCATCAGATTGGATGTGCTTATACCCATTGGCGGTGTGGCCAGCAATGCGTATTGCGACGACGTTGTGTAGAAATACATGGATTTTGCACCTTGCGAGGAGATACCGCTATAAACATACGGACACCATGTAGTGGTAGAGGCGTTTGACTTACGACTCCAACACACACCAATCTGGGCGCTCAACTGGTTGCTCGACGTGTATGGTTCAAAACCTTCGGTGTAGGGGAATGTGGTGATGTATGCGCAGTCGGTGGAGTCAGTTACCACGCTGTACAACGTATCGTTGGGACAGATGGCTCCCACACGGAAGAAATACCTTGTAGATGCGGTAAGGTTGTTAAATGTGTAGTTGCGCTGGTTGGTAGTTGCAACGTATGTCCAGGGACCGTTGGCTGTATTGCCTTTCTCTATAAGCCAGCTGGTTTCCCTAAGGCCGGGAGCCCAAGCTATGCTAATGGTGTTGTCGGTGGTTCCTGTCGAGGATACTGTCGGCGGCGCGCATGTAGCGGCAGTGTCGCAGTAATACAAAACAATATCGTTGCGGAAGGAGTATGGTGTGGGCGGCATAAATGGTGCCCATGGGTCGATATTTACATTAAAGGCTCCCACCATTGCCGACTTAGTCGCCGTAGTGGCATGTGTGGAGAAGAATCCACCCGAGAAATCGGATGCATAACCGCTATTGTCGTCTATTGCCACAACAAGGTTGCCCGTTCCGTCGTAGTAGAATGAGGTGTCGAGGTTGAACACGTTCCATCCCGGCGTACAGTTAAGCGGTCCTGCATACACTATCGTCATCAATGAGTCGGGGATATAGGTGGTCGAAGAACCTGTACCGAAATCTGTTTGTCGGGTGTTGGCCATATAAATGGTACAGTTGGTCTTTGTAGTCATAAGAGTGGAGCCTCTGTAATTGAAGGCTATGGCCGAGAAGTTGTTTGGTCCACCCAAATCAACCGAGTCGTAAATCTGTTGCGAATAACTGTATTCCATGTCCGTTTCTATTGGCAGCAAAACAGATGTGGTAGAGCCACTGCCCAGTTGCAACGGTTGTGTCATGCACAAAGGTGTGGTTACTGTGTCGAAAATGGCATAGCCAGTATCTTGGCCTGCGCACACAGGAGTTATGCTGATATAATATGACTCGCCTCCTGTAAGACCGGTAAGCACTTTGTACGGTGTGTGTGTGGTATCAGTAACCCAGTTGGTTACAGATGCCGGTGTGTACGAAACTATGTAAAAATCCGGCGTGCCATTGCGGCCAGGCTGCCATGTGCTTATGGCCGAATACGGCGAGTTGCTCTGTGTATGGACACTGGTAACACGCGAACAGGTTGCATAATAGTCTATCTCTATATCGTCGATATAAGGATACGAGTAGCTCGAACCATAGGTGCAGGAAAACAAGCCTATATAGCGGGCATTACCATTGTACTTGTCCAAAGGAATTGTAAAATGGTAATTACCGGCTGTCGTACCCGTCTCTGCTGTGTCTATAGGTACGAATGTGCCGTAATCATCGGGGTCGGTGAGGGCTCCTACTACAACATCGTGGGCATAGCTGGTGTTGGGTTTATACAGTGAGAACGACACCTGAAGCCTATTCAATGGTTCGGGGGATTTCGGCGTTACTATTCCTGTATGGTATGAACCATAGTTGTACAAATACAGATAGTTCTGCGATGAGAACGGGCTGCCCGTAGTCACATACGGATAGCTACTGCTGTAGTTACCGTTTTTGGTCCAACAAGTAGTTAGTGGTTGGTTCGTTCCTGCTGTTAGCCTGTCGAAGTTCTCAATGCATGGGAAAGACATCGAAGCACACTCGGTGGTTACCTGCACAGTGGTGAAGGTAGTGTCGGTGGGGTATATGGCACCCACACGGAAAAAGTAGTTGGTTACCGGCTGTAGATTGGTAAAACGGTTGGAGCGAGCGGTATATGTACCTAAAGAATTCCATATCATATTGTTTGTGGAATACTCTACTATCCACCGTGTTTCGCCTCCACGCGGAGCCCAAGCTAGTTCAACGGCATTGTGTGTAACATCTATTACAGCCACCGAGGGACCGGGGTTGGTAGGCAAGTTGCCGTTGCACATGGTGAATTTCACATTGGGACGATAGGAGTAAACGCCTGACGAACCACCTGTTGGAGAAGACGGAGAGGGATTGTATGAATCACTGTAGAAATAAACAGACTGACTCGGTGCCGAATGTGTGTAGAAAGTATACGAAGAGTTATCATAATCGCCGCTATTGTCATCCACGGCTACCACAAGATTGTCCCTGCCGTTGTAGCTGAATGGGACATCAAAAACAAAGGTGTTCCAACCCTGGGAACAGTTTAGCGAACCAGAATAAACACGGGTCAAGTTTGACGGCTGCACATAGTTGGAATATGACGAAAAGGTGGATTGTCCCGTGTGACCGAGGTATATCACACAATTTGTTTTGCGAGACATCGGCGTAGAATACGCATATTGGAAAGATATTCCCGAAATAACCTGTGCTTGGCCGCCAAGTTCGGCGCTGGTGAATATACTCTGGGTGTAAGTGTAGTTATACAGATTGTTTACAGGTATCAGATACGATGTATTAGAGCCGTTACCAACGGTATGGTCGCCTGTGCCGAGGCAGTTGTTGGTGGAAAAGTTCAACGTCGCCCACGACGACTGTGTTCCTCCCGAGCAGTTGCTCCTCACACGCACATTATAGGCCGTGTTGGTGGTAAGGCCCGAAATAAAGTAATAGGCGTTGCGGGTGCCCATCACCGCTGTATCCCAAGTCGAGGCCGAACTGGCCTTGTACATAACGTCGAAACTGTTGGCCGTTCCGGCTGTCCACGATACCAATGCCGTGGTACCGTATACATTTGATGCCGACAATTGTGTGGGGGCTGGGCATTGTGCCATTACAAAACTTGGCAAAAGAGCCATTAAAAACAATGCTTTTGTCAGATATCTTTTCATAACAGTTATTATTTTCTCTTGTTATTTTTCTTTTATTCAATACTTTACACATTTAAAGCATACCTATTGGCATACAGTAAATGCGAACTGCAAAAATACGTTTTTTTTTTGAGATTTGCAAATTATTTATACAAACCTTTGTCAAAAACTTTTTTTGCGGACTTGAAGAATCATTTTATAGACACTTGGTCCGCATATTTCGTTTCATTGTTGGACAATAAAAATTGGGGGTGATTGCCTCGGGGCGTACCCATTTCAAACCACACCCGCAACAAAGTCGAGCGTAGGGGGGCGGGATAAAGAAGCGGGGATGCTGTTTGCGTGGAGCTACCCTTCGGCTTGGGTAACGCGTTTGTATGTTTTTTCGGCGGCCAGCTGCTCGGAGGCTTTTATCGAAAAGTCCACCGCCGACTCGTAGGGCGCGTCGTCGATAAGCACGCGGGTCTCGTATTGTTTGCAGTAGCCGCAGTCTATCACTTGCACCACCTCGAACGACACTTTGCGTCGGTTGTGCTGCCCCCAGTCAATGATTTTGCTCTTGAAATTCCAGTCGGAGGCTGCAAGGGTGTCGATATCCATATAGACACCGATGATGCGGTTTGCAACGACTTTTTTCGTGAATTCGTAGCCGCGGTCCAGATAGATGGCGCCTATCAGGGCTTCGAAGGCGTCGCCGTTGATGAATTTGAACATCGACTGCTGTCCTCTGAAGCTGAGCAGCTCGGAGAGCCCGATTTTTTTGGCTATCTTGTTGAGGTTTTTGCGGCTCACTATCTTGGAGCGCATCTCGGTAAGGAACCCCTCTCCCTTGTGAGGGTATTTGTGGAAGAGGTAGTCGGCTACTATGGAGCTGAGCACGGCGTCGCCGAGATACTCCAGACGTTCGTTGTTTGTCTTCACCCCGCTCACAAGCACTTTGGAATTGGAGCGGTGGCGGAAGGCGAGTTCATACAACTCCCTCTGTTTGGGCTTGAAACCCAACACATTTTTAAAGAAATTCTGGAATTGGTCCGTTTCGCCCCTGTTTTTTCTTCTGAAAAGCGACACGTTTAATAATCTCATTTTACAAACTTACCGAAAGCGATGCTCACGTTGTGTCCGCCGAAGCCGAAGGTGTTGCTCATGGCGAAGTTCACGCTACGTTTCTTGGCCTTGCCGAAGGTGAAGTCGAGCGACGGGATGGCAGGGTCGTCGGTAAAGTGGTTTATTGTCGGTGGGACGATGTCGTTATTTATAGCCAGCACTGTGGCTATGGCCTCCACAGCTCCTGCGGCGCCGAGCAGGTGGCCTGTCATGGATTTTGTGGAGTTTATGCTTATCTCTTTGGCATGTGTGCCAAACAGCGCCTCGATGGCTTTGGGCTCCGATATGTCGCCCAGTGGTGTGGAGGTGCCGTGGGTGTTGATATGGTCTATCTCGGAGAGAGGGATATTACCTTCTTCCAAGGCAAGTTCCATGGCTTTTCTGGCACCAATGCCGTCGGGGTGCGGTGCGGTGATGTGGTAGGCGTCGGCGGTGAGGCCGCAGCCTTTCACTTCGGCATAGATACGTGCACCACGTGCCATAGCATGTTCGTATTCTTCGAGGACGAGAGCTCCTGCGCCTTCGCCCATCACAAAGCCGTCGCGGTCCTTGTCGAAGGGGCGTGAGGCCGTTTCGGGCGAGTCGTTGCGTGTGGAGAGGGCCTGCATGGCATTGAAACCGCCGATGCCGCAACGCGACACTGCCGCTTCGGAGCCGCCCACCACAAAGGCCGAAGCCTTGTTCAGACGTATCAGGTTGAAAGCGTCCACGATGGCGTTTGCCGATGATGCACAGGCCGACACGGTGCCGTAGTTCGGTCCGCGCAGGCCGTGACGTATGGAAATACATCCGGCGCAGATGTCGGAAATCATCTGTATACAGAAAAACGGGCTGAAGCGCGGTGCCCCACCCCTTTGTGCATCGTCGAAACAACCGGCTTCGAAGGAACTGATACCGCCGATGCCAGAAGCCCATATAACGCCTATTCTGTCTTTGTCCTCGGTGCTCAGGTCGAGACCCGAGTCTTTGATTGCCTCCTCAGAAGCAACCACTCCGTACTGAGTGTATAAATCGTATTTGTGGCTCTCCTTCCTGTCCATAAATGGCAGGATGTCGAAGCCTTTTACTTCGCAAGCAAAGCGGGTCTTCATTAGCTGCGCATCGAAATGCGTTATAAAATTAGCACCACTTACTCCGGTTAACAGAGCATTCCAATAATCGGGCACTGTGTTACCAATCGGAGTAAGTGATCCTAATCCAGTAACAACTACTCGCTTAAGATTCATACAAATCTGAAAGTGGGAGTGTACTTACTTGGTTGTGTTTTCTTCTATGAAAGCAATTGCGTCGCCAACAGTTGAAATTTTTTCTGCAGCTTCGTCGGGAATCTGGATGCCAAATTCTTTCTCGAGCTCCATAATCAATTCTACTGTATCCAATGAGTCAGCTCCTAAATCATTAGAGAAGCTTGCTTCGGGAGTTACTTCGCTTTCGTCAACTCCAAGCTTATCAACGATGATAGCTTTTACTTTTTCGGTAATTTCAGACATGTTTATAAAGTTTTTGAATTAAACAAGATGCAAAGTAACGAATAAAATTCCAATTTTTTATCATTTTTCGGATTTTTTTTTGAGTGCAAAAGCATAATTATTATGAAAATCAAAATGATAGCATATCGCGTTTTTAGAATTTTTTAGAATTGGAAATCGATTTTTGCAAAACATTGTAATTCAATGCAATATTTGCGATAAAAATTACAATTCTCTGATTTTTAACATTTTGATATTTTCGTGTTTTTTCACGTTTTTTTCGCCGAAATTTATTATTTTTGCATTGTTTTTGACGAAAAAAAATGCATTTTTTGCCATATACGCAAATAAAACACTGTGTTTTAATGTGTTACAGCGAAAAATCGCGACTTGTCAAACTAATTAAAGTATTGTAAATCAAATTATTATATACCGAATTATTATGAGCAAACCAACACGAATTGCAATCTTCGGCTCGGGAAACGGCACCAACGCACAGCGAATAACCGAATATTTTGCCGAAAATCCTGAGGTTGAGGTGAACACCATCATCACAAACAAAAAAGACGCCTATATTGTGCAACGCGCCAAGAACCTCGGTGTGGACTGCGTTTATTTTTCTCGGCACGACTTTTTTGAAACGGACAATGTGCTTAACTACCTGAAAGAGCGCAATATCGACTATGTGATTTTGGCTGGTTTTCTGTGGCTTGTGCCGCAAAATCTGCTGTCTGCTTTTCCGAAAAGGATTATCAACATACACCCTGCCCTGCTGCCCAAATACGGCGGCAAAGGCATGTACGGCGAGCATGTGCACGAGGCGGTCATCGCCAACCACGAGACTAAAAGCGGCATCACCATACATTTTGTTGACCAGCATTACGACCGTGGCACCACCATTTTCCAGGCCACCTGCGACATCACTCCCGACGACACCCCCGACTCGCTGGCACAGAAAATCCACAAACTTGAGCACGAGCATTTCCCCGTGGTGATAGAAAAGGTTGTTTTAGGCCAGATGTAATAAAATCGCCCTGTCTGCGTTATTTTTGTTTTTATACCAACATCAAACGAAAAAACGATGCGCATAGCAGTAAACACCCGTCTGCTTCTGAAAGGCCGGCTCGACGGTATCGGATGGTTCACATTCGAGACCTTACGACGCATTGTGGTGGCACATCCCGAACACGAGTTTATTTTCCTGTTCGACCGCAAGCCTGCCGAGGAGTTTGTCTTTGCCGACAATGTCCGGCCTGTGGTGCTTATGCCGCCGACTCGTCATCCAATATTGTGGTATCTGTTTTTCGAGTTCAGCGTGCCGCGCGCCATACGCAAATACAAGGCCGACGTGCTGCTCTCGCCCGACGGATGGATTCCGCTGAAATGTAAAGTGCCTACGCTCAACGTGATACACGACCTCAACTTTGAGCACTGCCCCGATTTCCTGAGCCGTTCGCACCAGCGTTATTTCAAACGTTTTTTCCCAAAATACGCCCGCAATGCCACGCGTCTTGCCACTGTTTCGGAATTCTCGAAAAACGACATCTCCGACACATACGGTGTGCCTTTGGACAAAATCGACGTGGTTTACAACGGCGCCCATTCGCATTACCACCCATACCCCGACAACGAGAAAAGCGCTATCCGCGAACAATACACCCAGGGCTGTCCGTATTTTATTTTTGTAGGTACCATACTGAAACGCAAGAACCTCGACACCCTTCTGAAAGCTTTCGACAAATTCAAGGAAACGGACACCACCGGAACCAAACTGCTGGTGGTGGGCAGCCGCAAGTGGTGGAAAGGCGACATCGAGAACGCCTACCTCGCCATGTGCCACAAAGACGATGTGGTTTTTGTGGGCCGTGTGGATGCCGATGTGCTCGGCAAAATGATGTCGGCGGCAACGGCACTTACATACGTGTCGTATTTCGAAGGTTTTGGCATTCCCATTGTTGAGGCTTTCTGCGCCGAAACGCCCGTCATCACTGCCAACGTAACGTCGATGCCCGAGGTGGCCGGTGACGCCGCTCTGCTTGTTAACCCGCATTCGGCCGACGACATTGCCGAGGCTCTGCACAAAATATCGACCGACAGCGACCTGCGTAACAGCCTTGTGGAGAAAGGGCGCCTGCAACGCTCCAAATTCAGCTGGAACAAGACCGCCGAGCTGCTTTGGGACAGTCTTACCAAAATAATGGTGAAAAAATGAGGAGCTCGCGTGTACATATAATAATAACATTGTTCGTGCTTATGGGCACTGCCGCATCGGCACAAACGGTGGTGGGACGCAACCTTATCAGCAACCCCAGTTTTGAAAAACACCGCCGCTGTCCCGACAAGATAAATCCCGTGGGAGTGCTCAAGATAGTGAACGCCTGGTTTCAGCCCACCAGCGGCTCCGCCGACTATTACAACGTTTGTGGCGGCATAGAATGTTTTGTACCCAACAACAAACTGGGTTTCCAGCATCCACGCACGGGCGAGGGCTACTGCGGCATCTACTGTTCCAAGGACAACTACCGCGAATACCTGCAGACACAACTGGAACGTCCGCTAAAACATGGACGCACCTACAGGCTGTCGTTTTTTGTGAGCCTATCTGAATACTCCACCGGAGCCGTGGCCACAATAGGCGGACTACTGACCCACGAACGCATAAGCGACACCACTCGTGCCATACTCATGCAAAAAGAGATGAAGATAATTACCCCACGCATAACACAGACCACTTTTGTGTACTACCAACCGCAAGTGGTGAACAGCGTGGAGCATGCGCTTATGGACACGCAGGGATGGATGGAGATTGCCGGCGACTTTGTGGCCGAGGGCGGCGAAGAGTACCTTACCATCGGCAATTTCTTTTCGGCGGCGAACTCCGGCATTGTCGACGACTCAACACTTCTCACATACCTTCTGCCAGGCTCGTACTATTATATCGACGACGTAAAGCTGTACTGCCTCAACTGCGAGGACGACGACGAGGAGCCCCTGTCGAAAGACGACACGACACACTACAAAGTCGGTGCCACCTTTGTTTTGAACAACATATTTTTCGACACGGACAAGAGCACACTGCTGCAACAGTCGTACCAAGAGCTACAGTTTTTGATAGCCATATTGGAATCGCATCCGAAAATGAAGATTGAGATTTCGGGACACACCGACAGTCAGGGCTCCGATTTGCACAACCAGCAGCTGAGCGAAAACCGCGCCAAGGAAGTGGTGGACTACCTTATGGAGAACGGCATTGATGAGAAACGCCTCAAGTTTAAAGGCTACGGCAAAAACAAACCCATTGCCACCAACGCCACCGAGGAGGGACGTCAAAAAAACCGCAGAGTGGAGTTCAAAATTCTGGATTTGTAGAAAAAACGACACGAATACCGCTCTTGTAACACAATGATTTTAGGCGACTTATTTTAAATTGGCGATTTTTTTTGTCAGTTCCGAAAAAAAAACGTACTTTTGCATCCGCAAAAAAGGAAAAGATTTCGGTCTGTTAGCTCAGTTGGTTCA
>DBXF01000067.1:48555-58089 GCA_002309295.1 Bacteroidales bacterium UBA1219
GAGTTCGAATCTCCCACAGACCACAAGCCACCCCACAAGGGTGGTTTTATTATATTATTCCTAAAACACTGTATCAATCTATGGAAAACATATACCTGTCCGCCATAATAAACTCCCATATTCCACATCCCGACGACAAATACCCGTTCAACATTCCGGTAATAAAAAATCTAAAAGAACTGGAGTTCAAATCGTCGGTAACATACATTATAGGCGAGAACGGCAGCGGCAAATCCACACTATTGGAAGCCATAGCTGTGAAAATGGGTATGAACGCCGAGGGTGGAGGCCGGAATTTCAATTTCAGCACAAACGAAACACACTCCGAACTGCATGAATCCCTGAAAATTGTAAAAACACCTTACCGCCTATACGACTGTTATTTCTATAGGGCAGAAAGTTTCTACAATGCCATATCCTATTTGGAGTCGTTGCCAAAATATGGCGGGAACCCATTCTTTTCATACGGCGGCAAGAACCTGCATAATATGAGCCACGGCGAGGGCATGGTGGCGCTTTTCGAAAACCGACTTGAACAAGGTTTTTACATTTTCGATGAACCGGAGGCGGCTCTTTCCTATCAAAACCAGCTACGTTTTCTTATTTGGATAAAACAGGCTGTTCGGGCCGGGAGCCAGATTATCATCAGCACCCACTCGCCTGTGGTGTTGTCCTATCCAAAAGCCGACATTCTTGTCATAGGCGAAAACGGACTGGAACCCACCACATACGAAGACAGCTACATTTACCGCGATATGCAGGCCTTTATAAACTGTGTACCGCTAATTCAGAGAGAGTTGGGTTTAACCGAATAATACTCACGCACACTTTATTGCGGGTCAACGTCGGGGATGAAACGCAGGCGACTGTACTCTTTGCGATTTAGAATCTGTCCCGCTATTTCGGAGATTTTTTGTTTTGCCTCACCGAGGGGGAAGCCTTTTTCTAGACGTATCATTATATTTTTAATGTACATATTGCGCACGCGCGAAACCATAGGATATTCGGGTCCTACCACACGCTGTGCCAGCACTTTGCGTAGCTCGAACGAAAGCTCGGCGGCGGCTTTGTCGAGCACTTGGGCGTCGATATGCTTCAGTGTTAGGTAGATAAGCTTGCTGTAGGGCGGATATCCGAAAACGCGCCGCTCGGTAATCTGGTTGTGGTACATGGCACGATAGTCGTTGTGCAACACGTAGTCTATCACCTGATGTGCGGGGTTGTAGGTCTGTATTATCACCCGTCCCTGCTTGTTGTGGCGTCCCGCGCGGCCGCTCACCTGTGTCATCTGCTGGAAACTGCGTTCGAAGGCCCTGAAATCGGGAAACGAAATCATATTGTCGGCGCTCATTATGCCCACCACGCTCACGTTGTCGAAATCGAGGCCCTTGGTAATCATCTGTGTGCCTACAAGTATGTCGATATTGCGATCCTCGAAACGGTTGATGATGTCCACATGCTTGTTTTTTCCGCTCGACACGGAGTCGAGGTCCAGACGCTCGATGCGGGCTTCGGGAAAAACGATGGACAGCTCGTCTTCGATTTTCTCGGTGCCGAAGCCTTTCATCTTAAGGTAAGTGTTGTGGCATTGCGGACATTCGGCCGGCACGGGGATGGAATAACCGCAGTAGTGACACCGCAGACTGTTGGTTTGTTTGTGGTAAACCAGCGACACATCGCAATGGGTGCAGCTTGGTATCCATCCGCAGGTGGGACATTCGAGGCGTAGCGAGAAACCGCGACGGTTCTGGAACAGTATCACCTGCTCGTTGTTTTGCAGCGCTTCGCCGATGGCGTCGAGGAGCATCTTGGAGAAAAACGACTTAACACTACCTTTTCTATCGTTTTGGCGCATGTCGGCGACAACGATTTCGGGCATGAGCACGTCGCCGTAGCGTTTGTCCATCTCCACCAGAGCGTATTTCCCCGACAGGGCATTGAAATAGCTCTCCACCGAAGGCGTTGCCGTGCCCAGCACCACCTTGGCACCGCACTTGTGGGCGAGGTAGATGGCGGCGTCGCGGGCGTTGTAGCGTGGGGCGGGCTCGTATTGTTTGAAAGACGAGTCATGCTCCTCGTCCACGATAACGAGTCCCAAATCGCTGAACGGCAGAAACATAGCCGAGCGCGCACCTATCAGAATCTGATAACCGCCGTTTTCCGGATTAAGGGTTTTGGTCCAGACCTCGGCACGCTCGTTGGGCGAGAATTTGGAGTGGTAGACACCGACCTTGGCACCGAAATATTTGCGCAGACGGTTGATAATCTGTGCGGTAAGTGCAATCTCTGGAAGCAGGTAAAGCACCTGTTTGCCCTGTTTCACCACCTCGTTGATGAGTTTGATGTACAGCTCGGTCTTTCCGCTCGACGTAACTCCATGTACCAGTGTTATTTGCGGGGCTTCGGGATTGTTTATGTCTATCTTTTCGAAAGCCTTCTGCTGCTGGTCGGAAAACTTTATTGTGTTCACACTCTGCGTCTTGTCCACGTCGATAAGGCGGCTCTCCTGCTGGTCGTAGGCGACGATGACACCATTTTTTATCAATGTCTTGAGCGACGACAGCGAAAGATCCTTGTCGCGAGTGAAGATGCTTTTGCGTATGGACTGTTTGCCGAAGTCGGTCTGCTGCATGAATTTCAGCATCACCTCCAGCTGTTTGTGCGACGAGGCTTTGCCTTCGAGACTGTCGAACAGCTCTCGGCCTTTGTCGGCTTCGAGGTATTCGGGGCTGAGTTTGAGATAAGTCTCTATTTTGGGGGTGTAGCGCTGTTTAAGCTCTTCGTCCATGATAATGATTTTTTTTTCTATCATGGTTTTGAGCAACGGCATGATTTTCTGGATATTGACTGCCTTTGTGATGTCCGACACCTTGGCGATGCCTTTTGTGGAGAGGAGTTCCAGGATTTTTATCTCGTTTTGCGAAAGGTTGCTAATCTCGCCCGAAAAATCGGGGTGCACCTCGACAAACGACTCACTCTGAAGACGATAGGCCGACGGCAAGGCCACTGCCATAACATCGCCCACGCAACACATATAATATTGTGCTATCCACTCCCAAAACTGTAGCTGTAGTTCGGTAACCACGGGCTGTGGGTCGAGGATGCCGAGAATATACTTTACGTTGCCGTGGTCGGGAGCCTGCCTATGCACATTGCGCACCACGGCGCTGTACACCTTGGAGCCGCCGAACTGCACCACAACACGCTGTCCCACGAGTATAGCGTCGTTGTACTCGAAAGGCACGCGGTAGGTGTAGTACTGCGGCAGATGCAGCGGCAACACCACATCCACGTAATATGTAACTCTCTCGTCCATAAACTGTTGAAGCGACAGAAAACGCTACTCTTGTACGGTTTCCTGTATTTCGAAAGTAAGCACCACTGTTTCGTCCTGCAAAAGGTTGAGCAGTCCGTCGGTGATGTTGTAGCCGTTGACCTTGCGCAGGGTAGAGAGGTACGAGCGTTCTATCTCCATCATCGGCTGCGGGCAGGCCATCTTGGTGGCACCTACCGACTCGAACGTCAGCTTTCCTTTCTGCGGCTCGCTGTAGCTGCCGAAATAGGTGTTGCAGCCCGCGCATCCGTTCACCTGTCCTGCCTCGGGATTGAATTTTATTGTTACAATGCGGTCGCTTTCGCCGTAAGCCATAATTTTGGTTTTCAGCGTTTTAAGTCTCCACACGGTATTAACATCCAATTTTTCGTCGGAAGTGTTGGCAACATTTTTGTGCGATTTGCAGCAGGTCATAAACAACAGGGCCGTTAAAGCCAAAAATATAATTTTTTTCATCTTTCTTGCGTTATCTGTTTTTGGTTATCTATCTGATTAAAAAAAGGTTATGTGACGGTTTCGGAAAAAATGTCTTAGACGAAGCCGCATTGCAAATTTACACAAAAAAAATGAATTTACACAACCGAATGAGAGATTAAACGATTTTCAGATTAACAGATTTTCAGATAATCGGATAATCCGAAAATCTGAACATCTGAACATCCGAACATCCGAATGTCCAAATATCGGAACGTCCCCAAATAACTGACCACTAATTACTGAATACTAAATACTGACCACTGCCCCCTAATTCACAAAAAAATCGTACCTTTGCAGTCCGAAAAAACGAGAAAAAATTATGTTCCAACGACTGATAAGATTTTGTGTGAAAGTGGTTCAGCGCTACTTGCCCGAGCCTTTTATCTTTGCCATAATACTGACACTTCTGGCCGTGATATTGGCCATGCCCATCTGTCATCAGACGCCCATGGAGGTTGTCGAGCACTGGGGCGGCGGCGTGTGGTCGCTGCTGGCCTTTGCCATGCAGATGGCCTTAGTGCTGGTGTGCGGCTCCACGTTGGCCGCAGCTCCTGTGGTGAAAAGAGGCATCCATTTCCTTGCCTCGCTGCCCAAGACACCCGCCGGAGCCATAGCACTTGTTACGGGTATTTCGGCGGTGGCCTGCTGGATAAACTGGGGTTTCGGACTTATTGTGGGCGTTATTTTTGCCAAAGAGATAGCCCGTGCCGTGCGCGGCGTGGACTACCGTCTGCTGATAGCCTCGGCATACAGCGGTTTCGTGGTGTGGCACGCCGGACTTTCGGGCTCCATACCGCTGACCATGGCCACTCCTGGCACAGCGCTGAAAGAAGCCACCAACGGCATCCTCACCGAGCCCGTGCCTATCTCCAACACTATCCTCGACCCGCACAATCTTGTAATGGTGGTACTTATTATTTTAGCACTTGTGGTGGTGAACACCCTTATGCACCCAAAGGGCGAGCATGTGGTGAGCGTCGACCCTCAGCTACTTGCCGACGACGAGCCTTACACCAAGCCTGCCACCGACACCCCTGCCGAAAAAGTGGAACACAGTCCCGTGCTCAGCTATGTCGTTGCGGCATTGGGATTTACATACCTGATAATACATCTGTTTGTGCGTGGCGGCACCCTCGACCTCAACTCGGTCATCATGCTTTTCCTTTTCTTGGGAATAGTTCTGCACAAAACGCCCATGGCCTATGTGAAGGCGTTCGGCAATGCCTCGAAAGGTGCGGCGGGGATACTGCTGCAATTCCCTTTCTACGCTGGCATTATGGGTATCATCACCGGCGTGGGCGAGTCGGGCATCTGCCTGGGCACGGTGATAAGCAACGCCTGCATCTCCATCTCCAACCCGCACACCTATCCCCTGCTCACTTTCCTGTGCGCCGCCGTGCTTAATATGTTCGTGCCGTCGGGCGGAGGGCATTGGGCAATCCAGGCTCCCATTATGTTCGCCGCCGGTGCCGACCTCGGTGTGGATGCAGGACTAACGGGAACAGCCATAGCCTGGGGCGATGCGTGGACCAACCTCATACAGCCTTTCTGGGCCATCCCGGCACTGGCCATTGCCAAACTCAACGCCAAGGACATCATGGGCTACTGCATTATAGACCTGTTAATTACGGGCGTTATAATCTGCGGCGGACTGCTGATTTGGTCGTTTTAGAAGTCGGAACTTGGAACTCGGAACTCGGAATGGGCGGGAGCCGGTGATAGTTAGTAGTTTGTAATTAGTAATGAGTAATTGGGGGGGGGAGTATGAATTAGGAGTTAGGAGTTAGGAGTTGGGCGGGAGCCAGCGGGAATTAATCCTTCGGCAGAAAATAGAGATAAAAATATTATTTTCCCTGCTCGCCTTCGGCGAACGAAATCTTGTAAATTACTTCTGCCTTCGGCAGAAAAAAAGGAATAAAAACTTGTATCAATGAATTGGATAATACTTATAATAGCAGGCTTTTGCGAGTGCGGATTCACCTTCTGTCTGGGCAAGGCCAAGCTGACTTCGGGCTGGGAGCAGGTGTGGTGGTACGTGGGATTCGGAATTATATCGCTGCTGAGTATGTACCTGCTGGCACGTGCCACGCAAGGCGCGCAGGCCATACCCGTGGGCACCGCATACCCCGTGTGGACAGGCATAGGAGCCGTGGGCACGGCGCTGCTCGGCATACTGGTGTTCCACGAACCGGCCACCTTCTGGCGGATGTTTTTCATCTTCACCCTAATAGCCTCGATAATAGGACTGAAGTTGGTTTAATTTGTAATTGGCAATGTGTAATGAGCAATTGGAGCGTTGGCTTTAGCTCGGCTTTGCCAATTCGGAAGAGTATTTATCCTTGTAATTTTATTGGAACAAAATTAGATAAACACACTACCTTATAAAATTTATTATTTTGACAATTTTTCGGAAACGCATAACTTTTCGAAAAAAAATCGTAACTTTGCACCGCTGTTTTTACAGTTTTTCAATACCTTAAAAACCATGGACGATAATATACAACAGCAGTTCGACCAACAGCAGGAGCAGTTCCGCATTATGCGTGAGACCGAGCAGAACCGCATCTTTATGGAGATGCAGGACGATGCCAAGCCGTCGAAAAACGGCTGGAAAGTGCTTGTGGCGTTTATCGTCATAGTGGCAATCGCTATCATACTTTTTTGCAATTATTTTTAAAATCACATAACCAATCTCAATCATGAAACGTTTTTCAATCCTTTTACTGAGTTTTTTTGCGTTTATCGCAACCGTTCCTTCAATTTCAATGGCGCAGATACCCACTCCCCCCGACCCGAGCTGTGCCTCCTGCGGCGTGAACCTGCGAAAGAACGAACCTCATAAGCCGTGGTGCGAATATGTGAAAGCCGCACAGTCGCACGATGATGACGACAAGCAAACTTCATCGCAACCTACAAAACCCAAACCACAAGCCAAACCAAAGCCCTCCACCCATCTGCAGGACTACAAGCCCTCCCTCGAAGCAACTATAGCAAAATGGAAAAGGGAAGAAGACGAGGAATACCAGCGCAAGTATCGCAACGGCGAAATTTCGTACGAATATATGGAAATGAATCTGTCGGATGTTATTGATTTTCGGGGGAACTATTCTACTCACAACGTTGCTGGCAAGGGAATGGGAATGTGGTTTCACGACCCAAACGCCAACTACAAAATCGAGATGAACAAAGGTTGGCACTACTCTCCGCACTACGAACGCATCTGCATTGCGAAAGGCGAAAGAGCTGTTATGCAGCTGAAAACCACCAAGAAATGGGGTGTCGAAAATTACGAAAAACACGAAACTCTTGTCAATTTCGAGTACGACGAAATCAAATATTTCAAAGAGTCGTACGAACGGTACCCCGCATTTTTCCTCAACCAGAAGGACGAGCTGGGCCGCGACCGCTGGTATCTGTACGACGGCAACGGTTTTCCCGTGGAGTTCCCTTTCAAATCGGTAGAGCTCAAAAGCGAATCGAGCGACTATCGCGCTTATGCACAAACACTTGGCGGCGACTGGTATCTTATAACCGGTTTTCAGCAAGCTCCGGGCAACCTGAATATTTTCGGACCTTTCAAGGAGATGTCCGAAAACACACTCTGTTCTTACAGCAAACACCTCATCGTCTCAAAAATGGACGACGACGGACGCATACGCTACGGCATCATCAGCTTAGACGGCCAAGTGCTATACAACTTCGAATACGACAAAATCGAACATTCGCCAAGTTCGTTGGCCAACTACGTGAAAGTGTGGAAAGACGGTCATTTGGGCGTGCTCGAACTGATGTCGATGAAAGGTCAGGATGGCAAGGAGTACAAGCGCTATGTGGAGAGCATCGAGCCGAAATACGACATGTTCAAAACCACAAGCGTATGGGTGTCGAAACTATCGCGGAGTTACTCCTACTGCGTGGTGGGCAACAACGACCGTTATGCGCTGACACTCGGCGACATATACGAGCCCATCACCCTTCCCACCATATACACCATCACCGAAGTGGAGAATTTTGCACAGCGTTTTTTCACCGAGAGCAACAACAGCAAACCGGTAAAACAGAAAAAGGACGACAATTTCAAGCAGTTCTGCGAGACACAGGCCATAAACCTCTACAAAGAGCTGAAAAGCAAAGCGGTAACTCCTGACGATGTAAAAGAGATGCTCAACGAGGATCGGCTGATGAAGGACTATCTTTTCACCCAAACACAGCTACGCCAGACCGAACTCAAGCTTGGCAAATACGACGAGGCGAAACAGGCCTTCGAGGTGTCATCGCCTTGGGGCACCATCTCGCTGCCCGTCCCCAAAGAGGAGGCCGAGGGCGTGAAAAAAGGTTGGAAAAGCAGTCTCTCCGACCACACCATACGTCCCTGCCTGCAACTCAACCCCGAAACCTACCGTCCCGTGATGTGGAACGTGCAGGCGCTTGTAAACGGCAAATACTACGGCTACCGCGAAGAATAACGAAAAACCGAAAACGCAATGAAAACTTTACTGACTTTTCTGTTTGTCCTCGCCACCCTGCAGCCGGGACAGTCGCCCGAAGAGATGTACGCCCAGTACGACAAAGACGGGCAGTACCAAGCCATGCAGGAGCAGATGGACGAGGTAACCCAAAAGAGCGAGGCGGCTGAACAGGAAAAAAGCGACAAAAAGACCTTCGTCCTCGTTATTTCCTTACTTTTGGGACTTTTCCCCATTGCCGTTGTCGGCAAGAAAATTTACAAAGACCGCAGCTGGGAGACCAACCCGCAGGGAATGTGGCGGGCTTTGGGAATAGCCGTGGCAGGCGGTGCGGTGCTCTTCGCCCTAAACTATGGCGTGTTCTATCTGAAGTTAATACATAACGAAGTGTTTATGATAGTCTTCCCCGCCTCCATAGCCCTTGCCGTCATCGTAGGGGTAATAATTTATTGGCGACGGTAAACGCCTGGCATTGCTTTGCCCATAAAATAATTTTGGGGGTATTTGAAAAAAAGTGTAAATTTGCACTTACAACAAAACGTTTTTAACTAAGACAAAAACCAAGATCTCATGGCAACAGACGGCAAAAAAATTATCTTCTCGATGGTAGGTGTGGGAAAGCTGTACCCACCTCAGAAACAGGTGCTTAAAAACATCTATCTCTCCTTTTTCTACGGTGCCAAGATAGGCATCATCGGTTTGAACGGCTCCGGAAAATCGTCCCTGCTCAAGATAATAGCGGGGGTGGACAAGAGCTATCAGGGCGAAGTGGTGTTTGCCCCGGGCTACTCGGTGGGATATCTGGAACAGGAGCCCCAGCTCGACGACAACAAAACCGTGAAAGAGGTGGTGCAGGAGGCGGTGCAGGAAACCGTGGACCTGCTCAAGGAATACGAGGAGATAAACCTCAAATTCGCCGAGCCTATGAGCGACGACGAAATGACCAAACTCATCGAGCGTCAGGGCGAAGTTACGGAGCTGCTCGACCAGCACGACGCATGGGAGCTCGACAGCCGTCTGGAACGCGCCATGGACGCCCTGCGCTGTCCCGAGGAGGACGCCCTTGTTCGCAACCTCTCCGGAGGCGAACGCCGCCGCGTGGCACTGTGCCGTCTGCTGCTGCAGGAACCCGACATACTGCTCCTCGACGAGCCCACCAACCACCTCGACGCCGAAAGCATCGACTGGCTGGAACAGCACCTGCGTCAATACAAAGGCACCGTCATAGCCGTAACCCACGACCGCTATTTCCTCGAC
>DBXF01000067.1:58136-73551 GCA_002309295.1 Bacteroidales bacterium UBA1219
ACTCGTCGTGGCTCGACCAAAAGACCAAACGTCTGGCAATGGAGGAGAAACAGGAGAGCAAACGTCGCAAAACCTTGGAACGCGAGCTGGAATGGGTACGCATGGCACCTAAGGCACGTCACGCCAAAGGCAAAGCACGTCTGGCCGCCTACGAGCGTATGATGTGCGAAGACACCAAAGAGAAAGAGGCCAACCTCGAGATATTCATCCCCAACGGTCCGCGACTGGGCAACAAAGTGCTCGAAGTGGAGGGCGTCTCCAAAGCCTACGGCGACAAGCTGTTGTACGAAAACCTCACTTTCAACCTGCCTCCCGCCGGCATAGTGGGCGTTATCGGTCCCAACGGATGCGGAAAAACGACGCTGTTCCACCTTATCATGGGACTGGAGAAACCCGACACCGGAACGTTTACCGTGGGCGAGACAGTGAAGATAGGATATGTGGACCAGCAGCACGTGAACATCGACCCCGAAAAGAGCGTGTGGGAGGTGGTGAGCGAAGGTAACGAGCAGCTGCAGATTGGCGGACGCCTCGTGAACTCGCGCGCCTACCTTTCGAAATTCAACTTCGGCGGCACCGACCAGCAGAAGAAAGCCGGAGTGCTGTCGGGCGGCGAGCGCAACCGTCTGCATCTGGCACTTACGCTGAAAAGCGAGGCCAACGTACTGCTCCTCGACGAGCCCACCAACGACATCGACGTGAACACCCTGCGTGCCTTGGAGGAAGGTCTTGAGAATTTCGCCGGATGCGCCGTGGTCATCAGCCACGACCGCTGGTTCCTCGACCGCATCTGCACTCATATCCTCGCTTTCGAGGGCAACTCGCAGGTGTATTTCTTCGAAGGCACCTACAGCGAGTACGAGGAAAACCGCCGCAAACGTCTGGGCGACGACACCCCGCACCGCATACGCTACAAAAAACTGGTGAAATAATGAAACGCCTGACGTTTTTCCTGCTATCGCTTGTTGCAACGACACTGCTTTCGGCGCAAAGCCTCGACTCTGTAAGAATAAAAGCTTTTGTGGAGTCGAATATCGGCGCTTTTCCAAAAAGCACTTTGCAGGACATATACAAAAGTTTTTATCAGGCGGTGTACGGACCGGAACACCTTGTTACCGATTCCGCCAAGGTCATAGCCTATATCGAAGAAGAACTGAAACAGGATTTCGACAACAAATTCCCCACGGTGCAGTATCTTGGCATTTCGGACAAATTTGTCAGGGTAAACCTCGACATAATAGGGGGCGAAGAAACACGCATTTCCACAGAAATGCTTGCCGACTGTTTTATGCGGTCGTCGCAAACAAAGGGCGACATGCCTATCGAGGAATTTCGCTCGCAGTGGAGGCTGGTGGTGGATTATATCATAAGCAGCGACATACAGCTCGACAATTTCAGTCAGGACTCGCTTTATATCGAAAGCATCCTTGCCCAAGGCCAATACGTGTGGGTGCACTCGCCGCAATTCAAGGCCGAATACAAGCCGCACTACCGTGTTGTTACAAAAGAAAATTTCGAACAAGTGATATTTCCAGAGCTCCGTGCCTTTTCGATAGTAAGGCCCAAAACCACGCCTTTTTTTTTCGACCGATAATCCGAAGTAGTAGTTGGTATGATGAAAGCGATTTCGTTGTGCCGCAGGCTGCACTTGCGGTAAAGAAATAGGAATAAAACGGCCTCAGTTTATAATATTCTGGTAAACGCAGTTGAAAATCAACATTGCGAGGTCGGTCCAGAGCAAAATGGCAAAGGGTTTTGTCATCACTTTGTGACGTGCCACCAGCGCCACCAAAAGCCATACAAGCGTTACGGCAAGTAGCGGCAGAGGCGGGAACTGTTTAAAAGCCTCCCACCACTGTCCGTCGAAAAGCAACACCACCGCCCGCTGGGAACCGCAGGTGGGACACGAGATGCCGAAAAACTTCTTGTACGTGCAGGGCAGCAGCTGTATAAGTGGTATCAAACCCGAAAACACATGCTTGCTTTAATACATATATTCATCAACGTCGTAACCTTCTTTTACAGCCCACACAATAAACAGGATGTACAATATCCAGAATATGGTGCCAAGTATACCTAAAATAAGGCCGATGATGGATGTGATTTTGCCGGCCTTTGCCATGCCTTGACCATTGTAATAGCCAGGATATTGTTCGTCGATGGCAAAAGCTTTTTTGGCTTTGGACATGCCTATGGGGCCCAAAATTATACCTACAGGGCTGCATCCCAAAACTATGGACAAAATTCCCAATACCATCGAAGCCACTGCGTTGGGCAGGGTTTCTCCCTGAACGGGCTGCTGGTAGTTATTGTATTGCTGCTCCATCGGCTGTTCGTCTTTTATATAATCTTCCATTTTTATAAAAATTTATTAGATTGATAATTAATTATTTACAAATTGTTTAAGAGTTCATGGAAATGGATGTTTATTATAAAACGGGGCCATTTTCTGCCAACCACACAAGTCCCAAAATATACACCACCCAGAATATTGTGGTTGCAATACCAAGCAACAAACCGACTAGCGACGTTATCTTGCCTGTTGTGGCAAAACCGCGGCCGGAGTAGTAGTGGGGATATTGCTCGTCGAGGGAGAAAGATTTTTTGGCTTTTGAAAGTCCCAAGGCTCCTACAATAATGCCTGCCAAAGGGATACAACTACAACTCACAACAAGTGACACAATTCCCAAAACCATAGATGCCACCGCGCCGGGCAGCTTTCCGCCTTGGCCAGGCTGATAGTAATCATTATTTTGCGGTGTTTCCGGCTGAACAGGCATGGGCTGCTGCTCCATAGGCAGTTCGTTGTTTGTGTAATCTTCCATAATTCAATGTTTTTATCGGATTATTTTCAATTTAACTCATTTCAATAGATGATATCATCGTCAGATATCAGATTTTCGAACCAATCCCACCCAGGTTCTAAAATGGAATAAAAGATTATGAAAAAATAAAACGCAAAGAATAACAGATAGAAAATGCCGATAACCAAACCTATTGTAGATGTGATTTTTCCGGCACGCGCCATCTCTCTGCCTCTGTAATAACCGGGGTATTCTTCCTCAATCTCCAATGCCTGTCTGGATTTCACAAGTCCTATTATTGCCAAAACAAGTCCTGACAAGGGTGTGCCGCCATTAGCAATGGAACAAATTCCCAAGACCATCGATGTTACCGCTTTTGGCAGTAGCGGACGGGGGTCGGCCTGCGGCTGGGTGTCCTGTGGCTGGTATTTTTGCGGATATTCTTCCATAATTGCACTTGTCGTTTTTTCAGTCTTGGTTTCGCAACACCTTGATTTTGTTATATTTTCTTAATTATTTTTGTACCGACACACATTAAAAACCATACATCGGCACATTTTGCAAATTTACACAAAAAAATTGGATTTACGCACTATCGCCTACAAAAAATGTTTTCCATCGCGGCTGTCAATATTCTACAAAAGGCTATTATAATAAAAAAGGGCGGTTGTGAAAGCCACAGCCACCCAAAAACAAAACATGAAAAAAAATTATCAGTGTATGATTTTTACACTGCGGTCGATGAATTTGTTGAGGGCTTCGCCTTTCAGGAGGCCGTTGCTGAGCAGCGCGAGGTCGGTGAGCTGGCACACGAGTTCTTTCTGTTTCTCCTCGTCCTCGGTGTTCAGTATCTGACCTATCAGCGGGTGGTTGATGTTCACCACAAGGTTGTAGCTCTCGGGCATCTCGCCGTAGAATCCCATTCCACCGCCGCCGATCATCGACATCTCTTTGTAACGGCGCATAAACTCGTTCTGTGTGATGACCATCGGCTGGTCGCTCTCCTCGAGACTTTCGAGCAGCACGGTTATCTTTTTGGTGTCCACCTCTTTCTCGATGATGGGTTTCAGCTTGTCCTTCTCCTCGGCGGAGAGTTTTTCGGGAATGGAGTCCTCCTTGGGGATGAGTTTCTCCACCACATCGCTGTCGACGCGCACAAAACGTGTCTGTTCGAATTTGCGTTCGAGCAGGTTCACAAAATGGCTGTCCAAGATGGAGTCCATCACCAGCACGTCGTAGCCTTTTTCCTTGGCTTTGGCGATGTAGGAGTACTGCTCCTCTTTGTTGGTGGCGTAGAGGTATACCAGCACTTTGTCCTTGTCCTTCTGCAGCGGCTCGATGCGGGTTTTGTATTCGTCGAAGGTAAAATATTTGTCGTCGGTGTTCTTGAAGAGCGAGAATTTCTCGGCACGTTCGTAAAATTTCTCGTCGCTGAGCATGCCGTATTCGATGAAAATCTTGATGTCGTCCCATTTCTTTTCGAAATCCTCGCGGTTGGTCTTGAAAAGTTCCTCCAGCTTGTCTGCCACTTTTTTGCTGATGTGCGACGATATTTTCTTCACGTTGCTGTCGCTTTGCAGGTACGAACGGCTTACGTTGAGTGGTATGTCGGGCGAGTCGAGCACTCCGTGCAACAGCATAAGATATTCGGGCACAACGCCTTCCACCGAGTCGGTAACGAACACCTGATTGCAGTACAGCTGTATGCGGTTCTGCTTGGGGTCCACGGTGCGTTTCACCTTGGGGAAATAGAGTATTCCGGTGAGGTTGAAGGGGTAGTCCACGTTCAGATGTATCTGGAACAGAGGGTCTTCGAAATTCATGGGGTAGAGCTGGTGGTAGAACTTGCGGTAGTCCTCGTCTGTGAGGGTGGAGGGAGTCTTTTTCCAAGCTGGTTCGGTGTCGTTGATTATGCGGGGACGCTTTTTCTCAACGCGTTTGGGCTTGCCGTCCTTGTCCTTCTCGGTTTCGGAATCCTCCCAGTAGCTCTCGTCGCCGAAACGGATGGGCACGGGCATAAAGCGGCAGTATTTGTTGAGCAGCTCCAGAATGCGGCGTTCTTCGAGGAACTCCTTGCAGTCGTCGGAGATATGCAGAATGATGTCGGTGCCGCGTTCGTGGTCGTCGATTTCTTTCATAGTGAACTCCGGCGAGCCGTCGCACACCCATTCCACGGCGGGGGCGTCGGTGTACGACTTGGTGCGGATTTCCACCTTGTCGGCTACCATAAAGGCCGAGTAGAAACCCAGACCGAAATGTCCGATAAGGTTTTCGGAGACGTTTTTGTATTTCTCCAGAAAGTCCTCGGCACCCGAAAAAGCAATCTGGTTGATGTATTTCTCCACCTCCTCCTGCGACATACCGATACCTTTATCACTGATTATCAGTTTTTTGTCATCAATCTTGACTTCGATGGTAAGGTCGCCCAGCTCCACCTGAGCCTGGCCCATCGAGGTGAGGGCTTTCAGTTTCTGTGTGGCGTCGGTGGCGTTGGAGATAAGCTCGCGCAGGAAAATCTCGTGGTCGGAGTACAGGAATTTCTTTATAACAGGGAAAATGTTCTCGGTTTGTACGTTTATATTGCCTTTCATGTGTGTATCGTTTAAAGTTATTTACGAAAAAAGTATATGCAAAACCCGTTCCAGCGGCTGCGAAGTGACATTTTGGCAGATTTTTACAAATTTTCGCGAATAAAACCGCCAAACACACAAATTTTTGCGAATAAAAACACAATTTTACAAATTTTTGCGAATAAAGCACACCTATACAAAATCAAGTCTTGGATTTTATGTATTTCCAGTATAGTTCCGGAGGAACGTTCTCTCTATAACCCCACACGGAAGTGTGGGGTGGAAAAAAAACACCTATCCTATTAGCGTCTTGAAAAGACGCGCTCTTTACTGATAATTCTTTCATCTGTCGAAAAAATACTTTTGGTTTTACCAAATCAAATACTTTGCACCTTTTTTTATCGCACACAACCATATCCAACTACAAATTATAAATTATTAATTATCAACTAATTCCCCCCCCCATTAAAATATCATTAAATTTTTTTGTGAAACCGAAAAATAATTGTAACTTTGCAAAAAAAGTAAATCTCACTATGAAAAACCTTCTCAAAACCGTCCTTTTCCTGACAGTCCTTATTATCGGCTGTTCGGCCTCGGCCTTTGCCAAAACGCCTCCGGGCACGGTAAAGATTGGCCAAAACCTCTATTTCGACAAAACTCCCGTCTCCATCATTGCGTGGCAGGAATATGTGTTTTGGACAGCCAAGGAGTACGGCAAAAACTCGGCCGAGTACGCCTCCGTCCTGCCCGACACCGCCCTGTTCCGTGCCACCTACGGCTTCGCTTTCGACAATTATCAGCGCGACAAGGAGAACTGCCCGATAGTCGGCGTAACTGCCGAGCAACGAGCCGCTTACTGTGAGTGGCGGACAAAAATTGTGCGACAGACGCAGCGCGGCAACGTGGTTTACACCCCCGCCACAGACGAAGAGTTGGCCACCGCCCGAAAGAGCGGAAAAGCCAAGAAAATCGTCTTCCCCGAAAACGAAGAGGGATATTCCAAATTCAGCTGCGTGGCAAGGTATTAAGGATGCACGTCCGTTGCGTGTACAACGAACGCCTTTTTTATTGGTTGTTAGCCATTATCCATTCAAGGAAAAACGGGTCCTCCAGTTCATAGCAGTCGGTATAAATAACATACCCGTCTTTTTGAAGCCGTTTCAGGGCACTATACACGGTGCTTGTGCGATAGTCACTGTTTTGCAGGGGCTTGCCCGCCGCCAAACGTTGCAAAATCCACTTGTTTGTGCGGTTGAAATTCATCCACAGCCGCTCATAATCCAGTCCGTGGGTGGTAACGATGTGTTCCACGGCACTTTTGAAAGGATCTTCGGCATCGGGTTGCAAAACCCCCACCTGCCACACGTTTGCCGCCAGTTGTTGTGAATAATACGGATGACAGGAGGTGTACTGCAAAATACGGTCGGCCAGTTGGTTATGACTGTTGGGAAACTGTTCTGCCAGTCGTTCCGACAGGTATCGGTGGAAATCGTCGTAGGGCAGTCGGCCCAACCGCATAAGCTCACCGAAATGATAGAACGGCGATTTTTTGTTTTCAAAAATGTCCGTCATCATACTCTCCTGACTTCCAAGCAAGATATAGTTGATGTGCTTTTGCTGTTGCATAATGGATCGCATTTGTCGGTCTAGATTCTTTGCCAGACCGCAAATCTCCTGAAATTCGTCAAGCACCACAATCATCCTGTCGCTCTCCGAATGGGCTTTTTCTATAAGAGCAAGGACATCTTCGAGCAGAATTGTTTCATTCACACCGGGCTGGAACAACACCTCCATAGCTCCGCTAACGGGATTCGAGGAAATTGTGGGTATTATGCGGAAATGGGTTATCAGATGACGAACCCGTTCGACGGGATGCACCTTGAAAAACTCTTTCAGAAGTTTGGCCGAAAGGTCGGAAACCGACGTTACCTGCTGCAGGTTTACCGTGATATGCTTGCGTCCGCTCTGTTTCACGGCCTTGGCCACCACGCTGCTTTTGCCGAAACGTCGCGGACTGATTAATATCAGATGATTTGCACTATTGATAAACTGGGTGATATAAGCTACCTCATTCACCCTGTCGGTGAAGTACTCTTCCTCCACTATAGTGCCGAATTTGAAAGGATTTTCCATATTACGTATTTTTTCGTAACGACTTTTTCCGTAATTGATTTTGCAAATATACACATTTTTTTAATACCGAAGAAATAATTTTGTACTTACTTTGCAACATGCCGAAAATCAGTGTGTTCAAAAAAACAAATATGCCACAAATTGTCATAACCGATAGTGCTTCAGATGTGCTTTTTATGTTTTTTGGCACTAAAACCATTCTTTATTCTTTTCTTACCCCTCTCAATCCCCTATTTACAAAGGGATTCCTTTACTACGAAATTTTTCGTAACGACTTTTTTCGTAATACAATTTATTAGGGGAATATGAATATCGAAAAGCCTGAAAAAAGATAATAAGCCAGCAGAGTGGTTTCAGAAAAATTAAAGCATAAAACAGTCTTTTATTTTTCTGTAATTCTATTTTTATACCTAATCTCAGAAAAATATAACAACATTTTCGTTTTTTTGATTACCATAAACCAGCGGAAAGTCGAAAAAAAAGTGAGATTCCGCACGTTTATGGTAATCGGCATGACTAAATAACACGAAGCGACTGTAAGTTCCAATAAGAAACGCAACTTTTTTGAGAAAAAATGAGGTTACAAAGATTTTTTTTTCACAGCTTAAACCAAAGCAACTCAAAAATAGTTTTCGGCATATACAAAATAAGGCAAGAAAGGCCGTTTTTTCAAGAAAAAAAGTGGCATTTTAACAGTTTTCACCGTTTTTATATCACTAAATATCAACACAATACAAAATTATTCATTTTGCATTATTTAAATTGAATAATGAATAATTTAATATAGTTAGTTTTACAAATTAAATACTCCTTTGGCTGAGCAAAGATTGTACCTAGGGCAGAAATATGACATTTCGTCATATCCCGATACCGCCGCAACCCCAACATTTGGCACCGAAGCCTCAATCAATCATCACCAATAAACACGAAGTTATATTATTTTTCACTATCACATAACAAAATAGCAATTCTTCCGTTTTTTGGGAAAACGAACGTAATTTATGGACAAAACAACCATTCTTTGGGCCGACGACGAGATTGACCTGCTGAAACCGCACATCATGTTCCTCGAAGACAAAGGCTACAACGTCATTGCCGTCACCAGCGGCGACGAAGCCTTGGACGAGCTCTCGCACCACGTGGTGGACATCGTTTTCCTCGACGAGAACATGCCCGGACTCACCGGCTTGGACACCCTGAGCATCATCAAAAGCAAACACCCCATGGTTCCCGTGGTGATGATCACCAAAAGCGAAGAGGAACACATTATGGACGAGGCCCTTGGCGGAAAAATCTCCGACTACCTGATAAAACCCGTCAAACCGAACCAGATACTGCTTACCGTAAAGAAACACACCGAGGGCAAACGTCTCGCCGATCAGAAATCGATACAGAACTACCAGCAGAATTTCCGCAACATAAGCATGGAGCTGATGAACCCGCTCTCCGCCGAAGGCTGGGTGGACATCTACAAACGTCTGGTGCAGTGGGATTTGGAACTATCCAAGACCGAAGACCGCAATACCCACGAGATACTTTACTCGCAACGAGCCGAGGCCGACCAGCTTTTTTGCCGTTTCTACGAACAAAACTACGAGGACTGGCTCAGCGGACGTGCCGAAAAACCCCTTATGTCGCCCACAGTGCTGAAAGAGAAGCTGTTCCCACTGCTGAAAGACGACAAGCCTACCTTTCTCATCGTTATCGACAACTTCCGTTTCGACCAATGGAAATACACCCAGCACACCATCGAAACGCTGTTCCACACCGAGGAGGAGTGCGTCTATTACAGCATACTTCCCACCACCACGCAGTACGCCCGCAACGCCCTGTTTTCGGGACTTATGCCTTCCGAAATTGAGAAGAAATATCCCCAATATTGGATCAACGAAACCGAGGAGGGCAACAAAAACCAGTACGAAAACGAGCTCCTCGACGAAAACCTGCGCCGCTATGGCTTCAACATCAAACACTCTTACCACAAGGTGCTCAACGCCACTTTCGGCAAAAAACTTATCGAAAGCATCCCCCGCATGCTGCAGAACAAACTCACGGTGGTTATCTACAACTTTATCGACATGCTTTCGCACGCCCGCACCGAGCTGGACATCATTCGCGAGTTGGCTGAAAACGAACAGTCGTACCGCTCGCTCACCCTCTCGTGGCTCGAACATTCGCCGCTTATGGACTTCCTCAAACGCATAGCCGAGGAGGACGTGAACCTCGTCATCACCACCGACCACGGCTCGGTGAAAATCAACAATCCTGTAAAGGTGAAAGGCGACAAGGACGTGTCGGTGAACCTGCGCTACAAAGTGGGACGACTGCTCGACTACAACCCCAAACAGGTGTACGAGGTGAAAGACGCATCAAAGATTTTCCTGCCCAAACTTTATGTAACTTCCCCCTACATCTTCGCCCACCGCAACGACTTCTTTGCCTACCCCAACAACTACAACCAGTACGTGCAATATTATATGAACACCTTCCAGCACGGCGGCATCTCGATGGAAGAAAACCTCGTGCCGTTCATTATCCTTAAAAAACGTTAGTGCCGATGACCGAACACCCCAACTGCAAGATAAACATCGGCCTGAACATCGTAGCCAAGCGTCCCGACGGCTACCACAACCTCGAGTCGGTGTTCTACCCCATACCCATCCGCGACACGCTGGAGATAGTGAAAGCGGACACCTTCAGCTTTGAGCAGGACGGCATTGCTCTCGACTGCCAAGGCAATGAAAATCTGTGCGTTAAAGCTTACCGCCTGATGCAAAAGGACTTCCCGCAGATCGGTCCCGTGGCCATACGCTTGACCAAAAACATACCCTCGGGCGCAGGCATGGGCGGCGGCTCCTCCGACGCAGCGTTCACCATAAAGATGCTTAACTCGCTGTTCCAGTTGGGATTACGCACCGAACAGCTGCAAGGCTACGCCGCACGTCTCGGCGCCGACTGCGCTTTCTTCATTGAGAACAAACCGGTGTTCGCCAGCCAGAAAGGCGATGTGTTTCAGGATATTACGCTTGATTTTTCGGGATACCGTCTGCTTTTGGCCAAACCCGACGTGGGTGTGAGCACCGCCGAGGCCTACCGCAGCATAGTGCCCGCCCCGGCACCATTCGACCTGCGCAAACTCGGCTCCACACCGATGGAAGAATGGAAATACTTGGTTACCAACGATTTCGAGAAGTCGATTTTTGAAAAACTCCCCGTACTACGAGACATAAAAGAGCGTATGTACCAAGGTGGAGCAGTGTATGCGGCAATGAGCGGCAGCGGATCCACAATCTATGGCTTCTTTGCTAAAAACCAAGATATTACAGAGCTACGCATGGACTTCGATAAACGGTTTTTCACGGCGGAGATTGCATTTTAATGCTCCTGCTCGCCTTCGGCTCGCGAGATCTTTTTGATTTTTTTTGTTTTCCTGCTCGTCTTCTACGAGCGAAATCATATAAATCTTGTAAATAGCTTTCGCCTACGGCGAAATTACTATACTGACAACTTTATTAAGATATTGTTCGGTTTGAAAAAGCCCTGAAAGGGCGACATATTATAGGCGGGGGTGTTAACCCCCGTTTAAATAAGAGCATTACATTTGAACCCTGAAGGGGTGACAGAAATAAAAAAAATGTCCAGAAAAACAATTTTCTTTGGCAAAAAAAAATCAATTACATTTGGTCCGCAAAAAAATTTTGCCAATTTAGAAAAAAATTGTAATTTTGCAACCGCTTACGCGAGAATTGTAAGTGGCAAGAAAAGCATTGCTATACTGTCCTGATATCGAAATTTCGGCAAAATTTTTTGAAGGAGGGCGGGGCATTTCGCTTGATTTGTATGCATTTCTAACACTGCATACTCTCAGGCGTGAGATATGTTCCATTAACATTCGTTCCTTCAAGGTTTGCCGAAGCCGCGATACCAACGGATAGGATCACATAAGTCTCATGCCTTTCTTTTTTACAAAGTTTTTTCCTGTTGGAGACTTGGGGATATAAAAGTTGCGCCCGGCACGTATTAGGGTTAAACAAATGAAAAGAACAAGCATTAAAATGTTTGGCATGATGCTAATGGCATCTACTATTGCGACGTTTTTGTTGCAATCGTGCAAGACACAGACCCAGATGTTGACACAAAGGGTTACCTATAGTGTTGCAAACCAAGACAATGAAGGCAGAACCAACCAAGATCAGTTTAATGTCGAATATGACAAGTTCGTAATTCAATATTCCGCTGACGGAGAATGCACAATAATCAACAATTCCGATTCTATGATGTATATAGATATGGGTGAGTCGTATTTTGCTGTCCTCGGAGAGGCATTCCCGCTTTATGACAACACCGTGCGCACAAACAGCAGCACTACATCAGTAGGAACTTCCAAAGGTGTTGCGGCTAATAGTTATTACTATAATACTAGTTACGGCAAAACCAAAACTATTGAAAAAAGTGAAACAAATACCACCCAGACACAAGAAGAGAGAATCGTTACAATTCCACCCTACAGCCGCCGTCAGATAAAATTCCATCAACTTGGAGCTCCTGATATTAAAGAAGTCGTAAATGTAAACGGAAAAGAAAAAGAGCAATTCAAAAAGGTAGGTTCTGTTTACAACTACACCAATGAATACGCAGATGTAAGCGGACACACGATGACCTACACATTCAACCCACAAGTTTATAAAAAAATGGCCCGTAACAATTTCACCCTAACAAAAGAGGAAATTCTTTCAACTCCCGCACCCGTTCAGAAAAAATCTGTAGGACAACGCACTATGGAAGGACCTTCCCGCAAAGTTCCGAGTGCGGGATTGTGGTTTACTTTAATTGGACTTACAATCGGAGGTTTTGTTATTATAGCAAATATATAAATGATGAGAAAGTGGCGTTTGTTTTTATTTGCTGTACTATTTGCTTTCAGCACAGCAGGCATCTTTGCCCAACAGAATTATGATAGTTTCGTTGTCCATTCAAGCAAGCCCAAATTGGACTGGATACTTCACGATGTTAACCACACAGACCAATACACTGTATTAGTCATAGACATTTATTCGCTCGATTTCAACGAAAATTGTTTTGCGTTTTACCAGTCATCGTATATCACAGTCAACAATTTATCTGGTGCACTTCGACCAGTGAAATGGACAATAAACGGAACCGAGCGACCCCTGGACGATTCCCGATGTTTTCCAAGAAACAGCAAAGGACAATATATCCGCAACAAGTTGTATTTTCCCCGTATTCCAGTAGGCTACGATTATTTCAATTTCTATATGGGGAATTTCATCCGTTGGGAAAATATTTACGCCAAGAATGCAAACGCCACCAAGCAACTGGCTGTTACAGAACAATCGCTCCTTGAACAATGGAGCAAGACTGGATGTTCTACCATTGAAGGCATATACCAGTGTTCCAAGTTGGGTGGAGAGACCAAAATGAGCAGAAGTATGAGGCTTGGCATTATTTACAATAAAGTCATCTCGGCATACGAAGCAGTCGTGTTGAACGAACACGACTTTTGGAAGGTTGGAGATGTGATAGGAGAACTGGTGCCTGATGAAAAAGAAGGGCTGTTTGTCGCAAACTATTGGCGAAATCGCAACAAAGTTCCAATAACAAGTCGCCTATATGCGGCCTTCGACAGCAAGTCAATGGCCATTGCCACAAAAGAGGCATCTGCCGAATTTGTTAAAATATATCCTATTAATAGCTATGGACAACCAATTTCAAATCGATGGTCTGGTACTGGATGGGCTCTGGGCAATGGTTATTTGGTGACAAACAACCACGTTGCAGAGGATGCTCGTTCTATTATAGTAAAAGGAATTGACGGTAATTATAACACTGGATATACAGCTGAAGTGGTTGCAACAGACAAAGTCAACGACATTGCCGTTCTCAAAATTAACGACAGCCGTTTTAATGGATATGGAGTGTTACCGTACGGCGTTTCCGCTCGCATTGCTGATGTAGGAGAAGATGTATTTGTTTTAGGATTCCCTTTAGGGAAAGATCTTGGTGACGAGATAAAACTCACGAATGGCATTATTAATTCGCGTACAGGATTTGATTCTTATCAAAACTGCTATCAAATTCAAGCTCCCATAACAAATGGAAATAGTGGCGGTCCAATGTTCGACAACAATGGAAATGTAATTGGCATTGTCGTAGGAGGATTGAACAAGCATTTAAATCTGGCGGAAAATGTTGGATATGCTATTAAAACCTCATATCTTAAAATACTTATTGAAAATGCAGGATTGAACATTGTGCTTCCGAACAATAACACAATTTCAGCTATGTCTCTACCAGAAAAAGTCAAACGAGTGAAGAATTTTGTGTATTACATTGAATGCAGTAGGTGATATGATTCACTAAAAATGTTATAGGCTTCCACAAAAACAATGTGGGAGCCTTTTTTTTCTGTCGCCCCTTCAGGGCTCAATGGTTGGGGGATGTTCTTTTTACGGGGGCTTACGCCCCCGCCTGTTGTCTGTCGCCCCTACGGGGCTAATTTCTTGCCCCAAAGACTAGGAGAAATTTTCAACTTTCAATTCTCAACTTTCAACTTCCGCTCGTATGTCTGGAATACGATAGTCTCTCCCGTTGTCCGCACCTCGAAACTGTCGCCGAGGGCCGAGTTTAGCGTGCCTTCCCACAGATGGACGAACTTACGGTTCTCCACCGGATACTCCAAGCCACTGTAGGTCAAAACATTATCCTTGTCCATGCTGAACACCGACACCTGCTGGTGGGGGAAACTGCGGAAAGTGGTGTCGCCACTGATGGCGGTAAACACTCCGTAGTCGGTAAACATCCGGCATTGGGCCACCTTGGCAAAGTCGGCAAGCAGGGCTATGTTGGCCAGCAGGTGGTCCTCACGCAGGCCGCTCGCCCCCACTATGGCCAATCGTCTCCAGCCCTGCGCCACGCTGTAGTCCACCGCCTTGCTGAGGTCGTTGTTGTCCTGCCGCGACACAACTACAAGCCTATCCGAAAGTCTCTCTTTCAGCGCTTTGGACAGCGAGTCGCCGTCGCCTACCACTGCCGTGGGCATAATGCCGGCACCGAGCGACTTGGCCGCCGCACCGTCGCAGCACACCACCGGAAGTCCGCCGCGCAACAGCGACAACGGTATCTCATTTCGTGGAAACTCGCCATTGGCAAGTACCACAGCGTCAAATTCCTGTATGTCAATTGTGTATTGCATCATGTTTCAGTACCGTGGGTTGCACCCACGTTTGTTTTATTTGCCGTGGGTTGCACCCACGTTTGTAGTCCGTCGCCCTTTCAGGGCTTTTTGGTATTTTATTATTTTTTATTCGATTTCTTGTTTTTGCGTTTCGGCGAGCCGTGTCGGGAGTCGTGTCGGCCGCCGTTTTTCGGCTTGCGGTCGGGGCGCTGCTCTTTGGCATCGTGGCGACGGTCGGGACGTGCCGTGGGTTCGTCGTCGTTCACCAGAGTGAAATCCAGTTGCTTGCGCTGCATGTCCACACGTTTCACACGTATCGTCACCGGCGAGCCGAGCTTGTAGGTCTTGCCGTAGCGGCGGCCTATCACCTGATAGTTGTCCTCGTCGAGGTAATAGAAATCGTCGTTGAGGTCGCCGAGGGGAATCATGCCCTCGCATTTGTTGCCCTCTATTTCGGCGTAGATGCCCCATTTGCTCACACCCGAGATAAGTGCCGGAAACTCCTGTCCAATCTTGTCGGAGAGGAACTCGGCCTGCTTGTATTTCACCGAAGTGCGTTCGGCTTCCACAGCCTTGCGCTCCATCAGCGAGGCATGTTTGCAACGCTCCTCGTAGGCCGTCTGGTCGGCGGACTTGCCACCGTTGAGGTAATGCTCAAGCAGACGGTGCACCATAAGGTCGGGATAGCGGCGTATGGGCGAGGTGAAATG
>DBXF01000090.1 GCA_002309295.1 Bacteroidales bacterium UBA1219
GAACCACATCAGTGGTTCCTTTTTTTTGCAATCCCACATAGACCAACTGCTGCAGGAGAACGCCGAGCTGCGAAGAAAAATAAAATAAGGGAGTCTTATTGGAGGCTCCCTTTTGATTTTATAATACGGCTATGGGATGTATTCAAACTGTGTTCTAGTGATTCATTTTATAATCCTACTTGAATTCTATCGTTCGAATACCAGCCGGTGCTTATCTTCGCAATCCGTCCGGCATTCACCACTAGTTCAATTCCTGCATATCCTATTCGGGGGCAGTCATAGTATTCGTAAACATAAGGATTAACTACTTTGAAACGTCCGCGTGGCAGTTCTTCAGTGATAGTTTCAGAGAAAAGGTCAGGAGCTACCAAGTGAATTACTTTGTAGCCTTCAATGTTTGCACTCGGTGGAATGTGTAGCTGTACGGCTACATCAGTGATGGGCATACCTACGTGGATGCCAGCAAAGTCCACCAAAGTATCGGCAATGATACCCCAGATATAATTCCATCCCCTGTTATCGTTGTCTCCATACCACGCAAACTGTAGGGTGTCGTTTTCACCTACAACTGTGTAGGTTTCGGGGCCGCAAGTGCAAGACCCCTCCACGTGAGGATACATTTCATGATCTGTCAAAGTGCGCAGACCGGGTCGCGTATAAACCGAGTCTATCCACTGTTGGCTGACCTGTTCCGCCAACGGTTGGCCGTAGAACAATCCTTCGGGGTCGCAAACTATTAACAATGTATCGCCTTTGGCTATAATGTCATAAATGCGGTTTTCGGCAATTGTGCTGTCGTTAATATTCTCGTTACTGACGCCGCTTTTGCAGCAAGCGAACAAACAGATGCCGAGCACTATAAGGAAACTCAAAAATACTTTTTTCATTTTGTCATAGTTTTCTTTTTTCACTATCATTAACGTCAACACATAGAAATTATTGCCTCTGCGCAACGAAAACACAACCTCTCAACTTCAGCAAAAACGCCGAGCAACGAAACAAAATAAAATAAGGGAGTCTCTTGAGACTCCCTTTTGTATTTTATGCCATATTGTAACTGCTTATTCGTAGTGACGAATACGTACATCGATGTTTGGAAGTTGTGCGGGAATGCCTGAAATGTCTGTTTCTCCGTAATGGTAGGGGAAGAGGACCTTGGGCTTAATGATTTTTGCGGCATTGACGAGCTGTTCGGGAGTCATGGTGTAGGGCTGGTTGCAGGGCAGGAACGCTATGTCGATGTCCTTGAGGTCTGCCATCTCAGGTATGTCTTCGGTGTCGCCGGCTATGTAGATGCGCAGACTGTCGAGGGTGAGAATGTAGCCATTGTCGCGACCCTTGGGGTGGAACTGCTGGCGGCCTTCGGTGGTGTTGTAGGCTGGAACGGCTTCGATATGTATGTCGATAGGGATGCTCTCAAAACCAGTATTAAGCACATCGTCGGCCAGTTGCGTCTTGTCGCCGTTTTTCAATGCACTGCCCTTGCCGTAAAGTTCCACACAACGTGGATTCATAAACAGATATGTACTTTCATTGGAGAGACGGCCGATTGTGGTCGGGTCGTAGTGGTCGAAATGCTCGTGGGTGACGAGTATGAGGAAAGCTTTCGGCATAGAGGAGTAGTCCACCTTGCGGCCATTCAGATTCGCACAGGGGTCTATTACTATTTCGTATTTCCCAGATTCGTATTTCTCATACTCGATACGTATGCTGGAATGCATCAGTGCGTGGATTTTCACAAGTTTCCCGCTCTTGGTGGTGAAAACGTCCGTTTCAACTTTTGTTGTCGGTTTTCCGGCCTTTTGCCATGCAAGTATGCCGCCTGTGAGGTCGTACACTTTGCATCCCAGATCGGCAAGCTGTTTTGCTGCAGTGAGACTGCGCTTGCCGCTCCGGCAATAAACGGCCACAGTGCCTTTGATATTCTTGATGCGCTCCACGAAATCGGCAGCTTTCACGTCGATATTTTCCGCACCGGAGATGTGTCCGTCGGCATACTCTTTGGGAGTACGCACATCTATCAGTCGCACATCCGGTAGTGCCGAAATATATTCAAAATCTTCTACGCCTATGCTTGTTATCGGTTTCTGGATGCTATTTGCATTTCCGCAACAAGTGGCTAATGCCGAAAAAGCAAGCAAAATAAGTGTTGTGGCTTTGCGAATCATATTTTTTTCACCCTTTCCTTACTGGCTCCGAGGTGAGGCCGATGCCGAGTTTTTTGAAAATCTTGCGGTCCACTTCGCTGGTCATCACGGTGATATGTGCCTGGCATCCGTCGAGCAACGAGAGGCTGTCGAGGGCGCGGCGGCAGTTGTCGTCCAAAAGGCTGAGGATGGAGAGGGTTACCAGCACTTCGTCGGTGTGCAGGCGCGGGTTTTTGCCGTGCAGCATGCTTACCTTGGTGTGCTGTATGGGTTCTATCATTTTTTGCGATATGAGTTTAACGTCGTGGCTGATGCCTGCCAGATGTTTGAGGGCGTTGAGCAGTAGTGCCGCGCAGGGTCCGAGCAGTTCGCTGGTTTTGGCTGTGATGATGGTGCCGTCGGAGAGCTCTATGGCTGCGGCGGGCACTCCTTCCTGGTCACGGCGCTGTTTGGCGGCCACGGTGGTGCGACGGAAATCGGTGGTGATGTTGGCCTGTTTCATCAGCAGGGCGATTTTGTTTATCTCGCTTTCGCTGGATTTGCCGCAGGCGTAGTCGCACAGGGCTGTGTAGTAGCGTCGTATTATCTCGTCTTTGGAGGCTTGGCAGCACACTTCGTCGTCGGCGATGCAGAAACCGGCCATGTTCACACCCATGTCGGTGGGCGATTTGTAGGGGTTTTCGCCGTAGATGCCTTCGAACAGGGCGTTGAGCACTGGGAAAATCTCGATGTCGCGGTTGTAGTTTACTGCTGTTTTGCCGTAGGCTTCCAGATGGAAGGGGTCTATCATGTTCACGTCGTTGAGGTCGGCGGTGGCTGCCTCGTAGGCGATGTTGACGGGGTGTTTCAGTGGTATGCTCCAGATTGGGAATGTCTCGAATTTGGCATATCCGGCTTTAATGCCGCGGCGGTTTTCCTGATACAGTTGGCTGAGACAGGTGGCCATTTTGCCGCTGCCGGGGCCGGGGGCGGTGATTATCACCAGCGGACGAGTGGTCTCGATGTAGTCGTTTTTGCCGAAGCCTTCGTCGGAGGCGATGAGTTCTACATTGGCGGGATAGCCTTCGATAAGGTGGTGGTAGTAAACTTTAATACCTAGGCGCTCGAGGCGTTGGCGATAAGCCGATGCCGCAGGCTGGCCGGTGTAGTGGGTTATCACCACCGAGTTTACAAGCAGTCCGCGCTGTGTGAATGCGTCGCGCAGGCGGAGCACGTCTTCGTCGTAGGTGATGCCGAGGTCGGCGCGCACTTTGTTTTTTTCGATGTCCATGGCGCTGATAACGATGACTATCTCGGCATCGTCCTTGAGCTGTGTAAGCATTTTCAGCTTGCTGTCGGGCTCAAAGCCGGGCAACACGCGGCTGGCGTGGTAGTCGTCGAAAAGTTTTCCACCAAATTCGAGGTAAAGTTTGTTTCCGAACTTGCCGATTCTTTCTTTGATGTGTTCGGATTGTATCTTCAGATACTTGTCATTGTCGAAACCGTTTTTCATAACTGTTAAGTTTTAGAAATACGGGATACAAAAATAGGATTTTTTTTGGGATTGACAAAATTTTTTTTCAATAATAGCGACAAATTACTATTTTTCAGCAAAATAAAAATTTAACAAATTGCGGTGATTTTGACAAAAAAATATATTTCGGAGGTGCAAGGAGATACTTTTTTATGATTGTTTGGAATTCAAATTTTTTTGCGTATATTTGTGATTGTATTACGATTGTTTTTTTTATGAAAAATACTGATAATCAAATGATTAAATATCTTTTTGGCGTAATTGTTTTTACTTTTTTTGCCTTTGGAGTTTATGCACAGCGGGTGAATGTGGATATGCGGTTTACCGATAAAGAATCACCACTTCCTTTTTGGTGGATACATATAACCTGCGACAATAACGACAGCGCTTTTTATGTCGAGACCGACTCTACAGGTCACATTAGTGTGTCACTCCCCCGTGGGCGTTGTATTATTAGCATGTTGTTGGCATATAAGAATATACAATTAGACCTGCATAGCGACACAACATTAGAAATAAAAGTAGAGCGTGGCTACGATAGATACTCCTTTGATTCACGCCATTTGAAAGACAGTGTTTTAAGAGCCTACGAAGCCAAGCTTATGGCCGACCGCAACGGTTGGGACTCCACCAGATGGAATAAGAAATATGTATCGTTGGCCAACCTTTGTTTGGAAGACCTTTATTATCCGTTGCCGCGTTGGCGCACCTTCAGTCTCGACGAAATGTTGAAACATATAAAATACTGCTATTTCAAGGACACACGTAAGTACGACTATCTATATTACGCCATCTGCCAGCTTGAGCACCGTCTTGGTCTGAGGCACGACCGCCGTGTGCGCGAGCCCCGCAGGTACAGCAATCCCGACGCCAGCTTTTTCTGTCTGATGCCCGAAATCAAAGAGGGATGGATCGAGGACACAAACACCTGCTACAGCTGTATCATTGAAGATGCCCGTTTCCATTCGGATATTCTCAGAAGAGAATTCGCACCGCAGGGAGAGCGGAGTTTAGTGTATCCGCCCAGCACAAAGCCGGCGGTGCGTATGTTAATATATGGGGGCTTGGGCTATCCCACCGCTTATCGTATCGAAGACGGACGTTTCTATTACTGTTCCTCGGGGCATCCGATTGGTAAAAATGCCTATGTGCGTTGGGATGCCGAACTCACCGAGGACGAACTCGAAACCTTTGCCCGTTGTATGGACACCCTGCGCATGGCAGGCAACCAGCGTGTGCTTAATGTCAGTTACGTTATTGATGCACGAACTATTGATTTTGAATATACCGACGAGAATGGTTACCACATCCACGAGAGCGACATTCCCCAAGACAGTCCCTATACCGCACCGATTTACAGGTTTTTCGACACCTTATATGAACGGCATATATGCGAGCTGTCCATTCCTGTTTATGATGCCATCGACAGCACAAAAGTTGATGGTGGCAGAATCATAGTTACAGGTCATAATTACCGTCGTATACATGGTACTCCCTCTTATTTGGAATCCACCAAATTTTATCTTACCAAGGGCGAATACAAGGTCCGTGTGGAGTGTCCTGGCTATAAATCGTATGAGAAGAAGGTCAATGTTACCGGTAATTTGGCGCTCGACACAATATGGCTGCAGCAAGAGCGCACCACTCTTCGACTTAAATTATATAGCGACGACTGCAATCCTATCACCGGCAAGGTGGCACTCTATGTGGATGGTGTGGACACCGCCATACTGAGCGAAGTAAATCCAAGGAACAGCAAGGTGGTTTACCGCAACGTGCCCGCTGCCAGCCATTTCTATCTTGTGGCACTGAAGAAATACCCCGGAGGATGGTACCACTCAAGAATTATAAACCCCAAACATTTTGAAAAAGATTTCATCAAGATGCAC
This sequence comes from Bacteroidales bacterium UBA1219, assembly GCA_002309295.1. Classification (GTDB taxonomy): domain Bacteria; phylum Bacteroidota; class Bacteroidia; order Bacteroidales; family P3; genus UBA1219. Next base: position 5,550 of record DBXF01000090.1, read on the forward strand.
CGCGACTACAGCCGCCAGCCTTTCCGCTCCCGTGCCGAGAAGGACAGCGTTCTGCGTTACGATGTCGGATATAGGACATATTCAGCGATTTGGATGGGGGAACAACTTGCAAAGCTGTACTACTACGATGCCCTTTTGAAATCAATGCCGCTTTGGCAGACTTTTCCCGATGCCGACTCCCTGGCGTACTACGAATTAATCAGAGCTTACAGTCACGACACATTGGCGGCTTATCTCTATTACCCCGTCAAGCATCTCGCCAACTGGTGTTGGCGGCGGCATCTGAAGAATGAAAATGCTGTCAAAAAGCCGGTTATGGACAGCTTGTTACAGGTGCTTATGCCGGATGAGTTGCGGGAAGAATACCACCTTTATTATGGAGCTCAGGATTATCTTACCCCTTACAGTGAGGTGTGGGAAGCCTACGACCGCAACCGCCAGATTTTCGTCCCAATGCAGGAACCCGCCTTGTTGGATGGCAATGCCGCACGTCTGACAATAAAGAAACCCAACAGTGTCGAAGTTTTCCGGATTGCCAACGACACACTTTACATCAAGAGTATGAACGGAAGCTGGAAATTTCCGGAATTTCATTGGTCGGTTATTTTTGAACCAAGCCCCGACAGCGGCGTTGAAACACAGAAAATTGCAATAACCAAAGCCGACTTCGACACCATATTGGGCATGGTAAAAATGATAGACACTTTGACTTGCAGATACAAAGTCAAGGATGCCGAACATATTACCTATTTTATTGAATACAATATTGAAGGCCGGTGCCACAGCTCCAAGGAGATATTCAATCTTTTGGGCACAGATATGAAACCCGTGTACAATCTTGTAAGGTTTTTGGAGAAGAAGAAAAGAAGATAGTCCGGCTGCGACTTATCGTTGTTAAAGTTCCAGGCCTGTTTCTAAAACCGCCTTATTGCGGCAAGGTGGTGGGTGTACTGCCCTGTCTCCTCGTTGAAAATGCCTTTTTCATCGATTTTGTCGATGCGCACACAGCCCGAGGCGTGGATTATCTGGCTGTTGTCCAATAATATCCCTACGTGGATGATGCGGCCTTTGTCGTTGTCGAAAAAGGCGAGGTCGCCGGGACGGGCTTGGTCGAGGCTGCTAATGCCCTGGCTTTGGGTGACCTGCTCCGAGGCGTCGCGGAGAAGCAGAGTGCCGTGTGCCGAAAACACCGTCTGGGTGAAGCCCGAGCAGTCGATGCCGAAGATGGACTTGCCGCCCCATAGGTAGGGGGCGTTGAGGAAAGAGCGGGCGGTGTCGAGAAGTGTCTCTTCCTGTGGCACAAAATCGTGGCGGTACTCGTAATTGCCGAAACGGAAAGATTCTTCGGTGGGCAAAATGCTTCCGAGAGGTATTTCGAAGGTTATCTGTTTGTCGGTTTGTGTGATGCGCACCCCGTGGCGGTTCACCGTTTGGCGGTGCTGGTTAAAGTTTTCAAACTCCTCTTTCGAAATGGCTTGGTATTGTTTGTTGCCGATGTAGGCCTGATAGCCGTCGTCGCGGACGCGGATGAGGGTCCATTTGGGATTGGAGCTGTCGAGGATATAGAGGGTTTGTCCGAAAAGGATTTGCGACACCATTTCGGAGGCGTCGTCGGGATGGCTGCGCAGGGGTGCGAGCGGGAGGTGGCAGATTCCGTATTTTTCCATACAGCGGTTATAGTCTTCCTTCTTCCACGGCTCTTGCAATGCGGTCTATCATGCGGTCCTTGGAGTTATGTTTGGGGTCGAATTTTTCTTTCAGGTTGTAGCCGAAAATTTTGGCGAAAGTCTGGTAGAAGAAGGCTCGGAATTTGCCTCGTAGTTCGCGCACAAGTTCATAGGAAGTGCTGCCTGTTTCGCGGTCCACCAGTTTTATAAGCACATGGCCTTGCGAGAAAGTGAGTTTTTTCAGTTCGGCGCCGAATTCTGCTTCTATCTCCTTTTCGGCTTTTTTCATCATCACTTTGCGTTGGCTTTCCGACATGCCGGCCATTTGTTTTTCGTAGTTGTCGAGTTTGCGTTTGGCGGTTTTGGCGTAGGGTAGGGTGATTTTTACGTTACGTATAAGCTTTTTGTTCCTTTTTATCTCTTTGTCGGTGAGCATATACGACCAAAACACTACTACTTCGTTTAAGTGTACGCTAGGTATGGTGTCGCCGTCGACAACAGTGGCGAAACAAAGTATATTGTCACGGCTTTGAGCCCTGGCGGTTGTCAGAGCTACAAAGGCTACGGCGATGGTGCATATTATGATTTTAAATGATTTCATGCCCGATTATTTTTATAAGTAACGAGCATTATGCAAAAATCGTTTGTCGGGGTGCGATTTTTTTTATTTCGATGGGTTGTAACCTTTCATCAGGCCCACTTGTGCGTTGTCGATAAAGTCTATCACAGTCTTGCCTTCGGTGGTGTTGCCGTACAGTTCCTGCACCATTTCTTTGGCGTGCGACACTGTCATTCCTTTTTGGAAAATGTAACGGTAGATGTCCTGAATGATATTGATGCTCTCTTGCGAGAAACCTCTGCGGTTAAGACCGATGGAGTTGATTCCGGCGTAAGAAATGGGGTAGCGGGCAGCCCTTACGTAAGGTGGTATGTCCTTGTCCACCAGCGAGCCGCCGGCGGTGATTACATGTGATCCGATATGTACAAACTGGAGTATGGCTGTTTTTCCGCCCATTATTGCATAGTCGCCCATGACGATGTGTCCGGCGAGGGTTGTGTTGTTTGCCAGTATGCAGTGGTTTCCCACAACGCAGTCGTGTGCTATATGCACGTAAGCCATAATGAGGTTGCCGTTGCCTACGCGTGTCTCGCCCGAGGCTTTGGTGCCACGGTTTATGGTTACGTATTCGCGTATTATGTTGTCATCGCCGATGATGGCAAGGGTTTCTTCGCCTTCGAACTTAAGGTCCTGAGGTATGGCGGAGATTACAGCTCCGGGGAATATTTTACAGTTTTTGCCGATGCGTGCGCCGGGAAAAATTGTTACGTAGGGGCCTATCCAAGTGTTGTCGCCAATCTCCACGTTTTCGTAGATGGTGGTGAAATTGGATATTTCCACGTTTTTGCCTATTTTGGCTTTGGGGCTGATGTCACGCAAATCTGTTTGCATCACTATTATTCTTAAGTTGGTATATTATTGTCTTTTTGTAACTTGGGCCATAAGCAGGGCTTCGCAAACGAGGGTGTTCCCCACGTAAGCGTGTCCTTGCATTTTTATGATGCCTCGGCGCATGGGTTCGGTGAGTTTCAGCTCAAGAACGAGGGTGTCGCCGGGGACCACGAGCTTGCGGAATTTCACATTGTCGATGGTGAGGAAGAAAGTGGAGTAGTTCTCGGGGTCGGGCACGCCTTTGAGCACCAGCACTCCGCCTACCTGCGCCATGGCTTCTATCTGCAACACGCCGGGCATTACGGGCTGGTTGGGGAAATGGCCTTGGAAGAAAGGCTCGTTGGTAGTTACGTTTTTGACACCGACCACGTAGTCGTCGCCGATCTCTATTATCTTGTCGATGAGCAGGAAGGGGTAGCGGTGGGGCAGCAGCTGTTTGATGCCGAGTATGTCGTAAACTGGAGGTTTTGTGAGGTCGTATTGTTTAGGCCCTTTGGCTATTTTGTCGAGATGTTTTTTTATGGCTTTGGCAAAGGCAATGTTGGAGGTGTGTCCCGGACATTTTATCATGAAATGGCCTTTGAGGTTGCATCCAAGGAGCGAGATATCGCCGAGGAAGTCGAGGAGTTTGTGGCGTGCGGGTTCGTTGTCGAAATGTTTTTTTACGTTGTTGAGGATGCCTTGCTTTACCTGTATTTTGCTGATGTCTTTTTTGAAGAGTTCGGCGAGGTGCTGCAGTTGTTCGGTGGAGAGCTGTTTGTTTACGAAGACGAGGGCGTTGTCCATGTCGCCGCCTTTTATAAGGTTGTTGGCGAGCAGCACCTCCAGTTCGTCGATGAAAACGAAAGTGCGGCTGGGGGCTATCTCTGCGGCGTAATCGTATTTTTCGGTGAATTGCGCTATCTGTTCGCCCAGCACTTGCGTCTTGTAGTCGATAACTACGGTTACTTTGAAATCTTCGGAGGGGACCACAAGCATTTCCACACCTTCTTTGGTGTTGTTGTATCCGATGTTTTCGGTAATTGCGGTGTAGGTGCGTTCTTGTGACATTTCGGCGATACCGACTTTATTAATTTCGTCGGCCCATATTTTGGCGCTGCCGTCGAGGATGGGGATTTCGCCGCCTTCCACTTCTATTATGGCGTTGTCCACTTTCATGCCTTTGAGGGCGGAGAGCAGGTGCTCGACGGTGGCTATCTTTACATCGCCTTTGCCCAGGGTGGTACTGCGCGAGGTGTCGCACACGTAATCGACGGAAGCGGGTATCACCACCGGCTTTTCCAAATCGATACGTTTGAAAATGATGCCGTCGCAAGTATCAGAGGGCTTGATGGTTACGCTGACGTTCTTGCCAGTGTGCAGACCTTTGCCGGTCTTCTTAATTTCCTTTTTTATTGTTGTTTGATAATCCATAAACAGAGTGCAAAGGTACTATTTTTTTTTGAAAAACCGAAGAAAAATATTTAATGGTTTGATTTTCTGGTTGTTATCTTTTTTTTTGTTTTGTTGCTTTAGTTTGCGGGTACGAATTGGAATTTGGTATTTAGCCTGTAGAAGTATGCGTTTTGGTTTTCAAAGCCTTTGTCGGGGGCGGAACGTTTGAAATGGAAGTAGTATATCATGCTGTGGCGGCGTTCGGTGTTGGGGTCTTCCCAGAATTTTTCGGTGCCTTTGGAGTTGATTCCTGCCACAAAGTGTATTATTATGTCGTTGCCGAGAGCGGCGTAATTGCCTTGAGGTTCGGTTTTGTATTTCTCCTTGAAACGGTCGATGAAGTTTTTGTGTTTGGGGTTGTTGTAGTCGAGGTAGGAGTTGGAGAGGAAGTGGTAGTTGAGGCGTTGCAACTGGTTGTAGTCGATATCCTCGTATTTGGTTGCCCAGTTGGGTATGGTTATCAGAGTGGGGGTGTTCTTTTTTACGGAGAACATTCGGTTGAGAATGAGGCTCGACTGGGTTTTGTTTTTGTCTTTGTTCTGGTCGTAGATGTTGATTACAATATTGTCGTCGGCGCTGTTTTTGAGCATATTGGCGAGTTTAGCGTTTGCGCTCCAGTCGAAGATGGTGTATTTTATCTTGTTTTGGTTTTTCAGCTGTGTTTGGAATTCGTCGAGGAGTTTTTTTTCGAGTTTGCCGTTGGAGTGTACTATGTACAGGTTGGGCGATGAGTACGATTTTGTTACCATGCTGAGTATGGAACTAACCAGACCTTGGTTCGACGGGGCGAGTTTTACTACGTAGGGGTTTTGGTCGAGGATTTCGGCGCGCGACGAGAAGGGGTTGAGTATGAATACGTTGTTCTTCTGTGCGAGCTGCGCGGCTTTTTCGAAGGCATTTTTCTCGAGCAGGGCGATAATGAGGTCGGACTGTGCCACATTGTAGCTGTCGAAGGCTTGTGCTACCTTGTCGGGGAGGTCGCCGGGGATGTCCACCACGTTGAGCACCACGTTGCAGCCTTCGTTTTTAAGCGACTCAAGGCCGAGCAGCACCCCTTCGTAGAACTGTATGAATTCGAATGATTTGTATTTGCGTTTCTTGCGCTGTTCTATGTCGAACTTGGAGGTGGAAATTTCGTCGATGCTGCTGAGATAGAGGGGTATCATCAGGGTTATATGGATTTCGGTGTTGCTCACGCGGTTGCGGATAAGCACATTGGGTGCGGGTACGCTTTTTCCGATGTTGGGTGCTGTTTGCAGAGGCAGTTCGGCATAGTTGTAGTCGTCGCTGGTTGAGGGCGAGGATGTTTTTTGTTCTGAGGCGGGGTTGATAGAGATTTTCTTTGCGGGTTCGGCTTTGGTTATTGGTTCGGTTTCGTAGGTGGTTTCGTGTAGCCGGGCGGATGGTCCGTTGCCGCTGCTGATGGCGTCCGACTGCTGCGATTTCCTGCCCATGGGACGGAATTCGGCTTTGGGGTTGTTTTGTGGCTGAACGTTGTTGTCAGAAACTGTCTGTTGTTCGCTTTTCGAAGCTTTTTCGACCTCTTTCTGTTTTTTCTCCAGTTCCTTCTGCTGCCGTTCCAGTTCTTTTTGCTGTTTTTCCAGTTCTTTGCGTTGTTTTTCTATTTCCTTTTTTTGTTCGTCTAATTCTTTTCTTTCTTGAGCTTCTTTATCTTTGGTGTCTTTTTTTAGTTGCTCCTGTTCTTTTTTGGCTTTGGCCTCGGCTTCTTTCTGTTGTTTTTCCAGTTCTTTCTTTTCGCGTGCTTCTTTTTCCTTGGCCTCTTTCTGTTGTCTCTCTAATTCTTTTTGTTTCTTTTCTAATTCTTTCTTTTCCTTGGCTTCTTTAGCTTCGGCTTCCTTTTGCAGACGTTCCTGCTCTTTCTTTGCTTTAGCCTCAGCTTCTTTTTGCTGTTTCTCTAATTCCTTTTTCTCCTTGGCCTCTTTTGCTTGAGCCTCTTTCTGCTGTCTCTCTAATTCTTTCTTCTCTTTAGCTTCTTTTTCCTTAGCTTCTTTTTGCAGACGTTCCTGCTCTTTCTTTGCTTTGGCCTCGGCTTCTTTTTGTTGTTTTTCTAGTTCCTTCTGCTCTTTGGCTTCTTGTTTTGAATCCTTGATAGGCTTGTATACGGGGGCCGGCTGTTGCGATTGGCTGTTTACGGAATTCTGCTGGGGTTTTGATGTTTGAGCGGTGCCTTTGTCTTTAGCACTTTTCTCCATGGGTATTTTGATAACCTCGCCAACTTTGATGTTGTTGTTCTCGATTTTGGGATTGAGTTTCAGAATGTCGTCAACCTCCACCTGATAGGTTTTGGCGATGCTGTAGAGTGTATTTCCTTGTTTTACAACGTAGTAGTGGAATTGTTTGGGTGCCGGTTTCTCGTTGGTCGGCAGAAAAACGGTGTCGCCGATGGCTATCTTGTCGATGTCGCTCTTAAGCACGGCGTCGTGGTAGTTCACGCCGTAGGCGCGGGCTATGGAGAACACTGTCTGTCCTTTCTCCACCACGTGGGCGTAGTAGTTCTTCCCGTTTATCGTCTTTATCTCTTTCGTTACGATAACAGGGGTCTGTGCCCAAGTAATCAGGCAGATGGATAACAATGCAAAAAGTGCGAAAGTTTTCTTCATTTTCTTGTGTATTAGGTTGTTATTCCCATTCTATTGTTGCCGGCGGTTTGGAACTGATGTCGTAAACCACCCTGTTGACGCCTTTCACCTCGTTGATGATGCGGTTCGACATCTTTGCAAGGAAGTCGTAGGGCAGGTGGCTCCAGTCGGCAGTCATTCCGTCGTTGGATTCCACGGCGCGCAGTGCCACCACGTTCTCGTAGGTGCGTTCGTCGCCCATCACGCCTACCGACTGCACGGGCAGAAGCATGGCGCCGGCCTGCCAAACTTTGTCGTAGAGGCCGTATTCTTTGAGTCCGCTGATGAATATGTCGTCCACGTTCTGCAGTATCTCCACTTTTTCGGGAGTGATGTCGCTGAGGATGCGTATAGCCAGTCCCGGGCCGGGGAAGGGGTGACGTTGCAGGAGGTCGTTTTTCAGACCAATCTCGCGTCCCACGCGGCGCACCTCGTCCTTGAAGAGCGAACGCAGGGGCTCCACGATTTTCAGTTTCATATAGTCGGGCAGTCCGCCAACGTTGTGGTGCGATTTTATCGTTGCCGAAGGGCCTTTCACCGAAAGGGATTCGATGACGTCGGGGTAGATGGTACCCTGTGCAAGCCATTTCACGTCGTTTATCTGCTTGGCCTCCTCGTCGAACACGTCGATGAAGGTCTTGCCGATGCCCTTACGTTTCTTTTCGGGGTCGGTGACGTCTTTCAGCACGGAGTAGAATTTCTGTTTTGCATCCACTCCTTTCACGTTGAGTCCCATGTCCTTATACGATTCCAGCACGCTTTGGAACTCGTTTTTGCGCAGCAGTCCGTTGTCCACGAAAATGCAGTGCAGGTTTTTGCCGATGGCTTTGTTGAGCAGCATCGCGGCCACGGAGGAGTCCACGCCGCCGGAGAGCCCGAGCACCACTTTGTCGTCGCCCAGTTTCTCGCGCAGCTCGCGGATGGTGGTCTCCACAAACGAGGCGGGAGTCCACGACTGGTCGCAGTGGCAGATGTCCACAACGAAATTGCGTAGCATCTTGATTCCTTCGATGGAGTGACTCACCTCGGGGTGGAACTGTATGGCGTAGGTCTGCTCGCCTTCTATCTGATAGCCAGCGTATTTCACCGTGTCGGTGCTGCAGATGAGCTTGTAGTTGTCGGGCACACGCTCGATGGTGTCGCCGTGCGACATCCACACCTGACTGTTGGGCGAGATGTCTTTCAGCAGCGGGTTGCTGTTGTCGATATATTGCAGGTTGGCGCGACCGTATTCGCGAATGGTGGAGGGCAGCACTTTGCCGCCGCCGGTCTTGGCCAGATATTGGGCTCCGTAGCATACCGCAAGCAGGGGCAGACGGCCTTTGATCTGCGAGAGGTCGGGGATGGGGGCCTGCGCGTCGTTGCAGGAGTAGGGACTTCCCGAAAGCACAACGCCTTTCACATCGGGGGTGAGGGTGGGTATCTTGTTGTATGCGTGAATTTCGCAATATACGTTCAACTCTCTGATTTTACGTGCAATAAGCTGTGTGTATTGCGATCCGAAGTCTAATATTATTATTGTCTGCATATACTTTATGTTGAAAACTGCAAAGATACGAAAAAAAGTTGGTTTTTCAAAATCGGACTTTCTCTTACGTGGCTTTTTATGCGGTAAAAGTCGGATTTACAGTGTGTTTTGTGTTAATAACTGAGCAGGTCCTGACCAATGTCCTTGCGGAAATACTTGCCGTCCCACTGTATTTTTTCCACGTTATGGTATGTTTTTTCCAAAGCTTGCGGCAATGTGTCGGCAAAGGAAGTGATGCAAATCACACGTCCTCCGTTAGTTATGGTTTCGCCGCTGTCGTTGGTTTTTGTTCCGGCGTGGAACACCAGACTGCCTTCCACATCGCCGATACCTATGATAACATCGCCTTTGCGGTAGCTCTCGGGATAGCCTCCGGCCACCATCATCACACAGGCGGCGGTTTGCGGGTTGATGTCGAGGGTAGCTTGGTCGAGGGTGCCGTCGGCGGTATGGCGGAACAGCTCCACCACGTCGGAGTTGATGCGCGGGAAGACGGATTCCGTCTCGGGGTCGCCCATGCGCACGTTGTACTCAATAACGTAAGGGTTTCCGGCAACGTTCATCAGGCCGATGAAAATGAAACCGCAGTAGTCGATGTTGTCTTTCTGCAATCCTGCAACAGTCGGTATAACAATGCGTTGCTCCACTTTCTGCATAAACTCGTCGTTTGCAAAGGGAACGGGCGATATGGAGCCCATGCCGCCGGTGTTGAGGCCGGTGTCGTGTTCGCCTATGCGCTTGTAGTCCTTGGCGGAGGGCAGCATCTTGTAGTTTTTCCCGTCGGTAAGGACAAACACCGAAAGTTCGATGCCGCTGAGGAATTCCTCTATCACCACGGTGCTCGACGCATTGCCGAATTTGGCGTTTTCGAGCATGTTGTGCAACTCGGTTTCGGCTTCGGCCAAATTGTTGATAATCAGCACCCCTTTGCCAGCTGCCAGTCCATCGGCTTTCAGCACGTAGGGCGGTTGCATGGTTTTGAGGAACTCAACGGCCTGTGGCAGAGTCTCTTTGGTAAACGACTGATACCGTGCCGTGGGTATGCCGTGGCGTTGCATAAACTGTTTGGCAAATTCCTTGCTGCCTTCGAGGGTGGCGCCCTGTTTTGAGGGACCTATCACAGCCACGTGGCTCAGTTGGGCGTCGTTTTTGAAAAAGTCGGCTATGCCTGCCACAAGGGGAGCTTCGGGACCTACCACAAGCATCTGCACATCGTGCTCAAGCACAAACTGTTTGATGGCGGCGAAGTCGTCGTTTTTGAGGTTTACATTGGTGCCGCAACCGGCAGTGCCTGCGTTGCCCGGGGCTATGAAAAGTTGCTGGCATTTAGGGCTTTGCGCTATTTTGTATGCAATGGCGTGTTCGCGTCCGCCAGAACCGAGAAGTAATATGTTCATTGTTTTTTTTGTTTTGTGAACTGTGATCAGTGATCAGTGATCTGTGATTTTTTCGCCTTCGGCGAAGTTGGTTTCTGTATATCTTTTTTTGTTTCTCCTATTCGCCTTCGGCTCACGAATTGCGAAGCAATCGTGAACTCCGCTGAAATCAATTTGGTTTGTGAGCAAATCTTTAAATCTTGTAAATCACTTTCGCCTTCGGCGAAATATTTTTAAAGATTTATGAGATTTCAGCCACTTGCGGCTAGGAGTATTTATAAAAATCTAATTCCTAACTAATTTCAACTTTCAACATTCAACTTTCAATTTTCAACTCGTTACAGGTTTCCGAACTCCATTAGGTAGGCTTTTATGAAGGCGTCGATGTCGCCGTCCATAACGCCGTTGACGTCGGAGGTCTGGTGGTTGGTGCGGTGGTCTTTCACACGGCGGTCGTCGAAAACGTAGCTGCGTATCTGGCTGCCCCATTCGATCTTTTTCTGCGAGGCTTTGATTTTGGCCTGTTCTTCCATGCGGTGCCGCATCTCGCGTTCGTATAGCTGCGAGCGGAGCAGACGCAGGGCGTTTTCTTTGTTCTTGGGCTGGTCGCGGGTCTCGGTGTTTTCGATAAGAATTTCCTCCTCCTCGCCGGTGTAGGGGTCTTTGAACAGGTATCGCAGGCGCACGCCGCTTTCCACCTTGTTCACGTTCTGGCCGCCCGCCCCGCCGCTGCGGAAGGTGTCCCAGCTCAGACGCGAGTTGTCGATAACCACATCTATGGTGTCGTCCACCAGAGGCGTTACGCTTACCGAGGCGAAGCTGGTCATGCGTTTGCCCTGGGCGTTGAAAGGGCTCACGCGTACCAGACGGTGCACGCCGTTTTCGCTTTTCAGGTAGCCGTAGGCGAACTCGCCCTCTATCTGCAGGGTGACGTTCTTGATGCCCGCGCCCTCGCCTTCCAGATAGCTGCTGGTGGCCACTTTGTAGCCCGAGCGTTCGGCGTAGCGTATGTACATGCGCATAAGCATCTCGGCCCAGTCCTGAGCCTCCACTCCGCCGGCGCCGGCGTTGATGCTCAGAACGGCGTCGAAACGGTCGCTCTCGTTGCGTAACATGTTCTTGAATTCGAGGTCTTCGATTTTTTTCGTGGCAACGGCAATCTGTTGCAGTAGCTCCTCCTCGGTGGCATCGCCGGCTTCGAAAAACTCGTTGATGACGGCGAGGTCGTCCATTGCCGCGGCGATGTCGGCGTATGCCGTTGTCCACACTTTTTTGTTTTTAATCTCCACCATCACCTTCTTGGCCTCCTTGGGGTCGTTCCAGAAGTCGGGGGATTCGGTCTTTTTCTCTTCTTCGGCTATGGAAAGGTTCAGATTGTCGATGTCAAAGGAACCTCCTCAGAGCCTCTTGGCGGTTGCTTAGCTCTTTAATGGTTTCGGCTGTTGTCATATAATTTGTTGGTTTTTAAATGTTTTTTGTCCGAAAGAAATTTGTTATCACTTTGCAAAGATACGATTTTTTTTTCAAATTCGGAACTCGGAACTCGGAGAGCGGAACGAGATTGGTCAAAGGTCTAAAGTCTAAAGTCAAAGGACTAATGACGATCAGTTGTTGCGGATTTGCAACCTTTAGCTCATTGCCTTTGGCAATAATCCGCAACAGGGAATGTAGGGATTTGAAATCCCAGCACTCTATTGCGTCGTATGAAGAAAGGTTCTGTGAACCTTTCGATAGCTGTAGGCGGAGAACTCACAAATCCGCCGCAACCGGTATTCAGATTTTTAGAAAACAAAAGAGCCGCAACGCATTGCGGCTCTAAAACTCAAAACTCCACGCTATAAACTGATTGCTGACAACTAATCACTTTCAACTAGCCATTACCATCCCGAGTTTCTTGAAATACTGGTACAACATATGCCGTTTCCACGAAAATTTCGAAAATTGGAAGTTGGTAAGGTCTTCGGGCAGGTTGAACCACAGCAAGTCGGGGGCGAGCATTTTCACGTTCTCTTTTCCGCATTTACGTTCGATATAGTTTGTCTCCACTTTTTCCAGATGTCCTTTGGAGATGATATTACCCCAAAACACATCCCATATCTTAGTACCGCAGTTTTGTAGATTATCGGACCATATTTGAACTTTATTATCTTCGTATTTATCCAGAAATTCTGTTTGTATACCCACTAAATTCACCAACGGCATTTTTCGTTTTTCACAGGCAAATACAAAGCCATAAAGCAGTTCGCAATTTTTCGACAACAGAAATGGAAGTATGTCGTTCGCTATAAATAGTTTGGGGTTGAAATCCTTGTTTTTCTCCACGTCGAAAGAAAAATTCAACCTATTAATGCCATTATTATATCCGTCATCTATTGTATAATCGGTTTCGAACTCCGTGTCGATTGATCGGTATTTCCAATCCGGAGTATTGGAGACCAGCCAGAACCCGTCAATCTTAAACAGTTTTCTATCGCACTGCTTGACATTGTTTCTGAAATTGTTCAAAGTCTTGGCATTAACCACGCCTCCTCGCGATTTGAATTTCAAACTTTTGGATGAAGATTCATGAATTGTATAATGGATTTCTGTTTTTGTGAATTTCCACGGTGCGAACACTTTCAGTAGATGGTCCAGTAAATCTGTCTGACAGAAATCACCTTTGAATTGAAACGAAATGACGATGTTTTTGGCGTGGCTCATCTTTGATTTTACCATGAATAATTTATTTAGAATCAACTTCATTTCAACTCTTAACTCAAAACTCCACACTACAAATTGCAAACTATCTATCAGTTCCGCATTCCGAGTCCCGAATTCCGAACTAATCACACCATTTGTTCGATGTTCCACACAAAGGCGCGGATACCCACTTCGGGGTTGCGTTTGTCGAGTTTGTGCACCATGCGCAGCAGGTTTTCCACCTTGTCGTCGTCAACCACTGTGAGCACGGCGGAGTTCAGTTCGGGCCATGTGTGTGTGCCGCGGTGAGGGTCCCCGTCGATATGGCCTCGGCCCTGTACGTTCTCAAGCTGCGAAAAACCGCGTATCCCCAGTTCGTCGAGCATAAATTCCACACGTTCGTTGTTGGCTTGGTTATATATTATAAGTACTGATTTCATCTTTCTGTCTGGTTTATTGGTTAATGTTTTGTGGCTGCGACTCTTCGGGGTCGTCTTCTATCTGCATAAACACAAATTTTTTGCGTCGTTTGGCCTCTTTCTCGCGTTCGCCTTTTCGGTTGAACACGCCGTAGAGCACGGGTACCACTATCAGGGTTACCAGCGTGGATACGAGCAAACCGCCTATCACCACAAGTCCCATGGTGGTCCACAGTTCGGAGCCTTCGGAGGTGGAGGTGGCCATAGGTATCATGCCCAGTATGGTGGTGAAGGCTGTCATCAGCACAGGGCGCAGACGGCTTTGTCCGCTTATGGCAATGGCCTCGTACAACGGTATGTTGCGTTCGCGCATAAGGTTGATGTAGTCCACCAGCACAATGCCGTTTTTCACCACAATGCCTATAAGCAGGATAAGTCCCAAAAGTCCTATCATGTCGATGTTGTTTCCGGTGAAGAACATCATCAGCACCACGCCGCTTATGGCAAAGGGTATGGAGAACATGATGATGAACGGTTTGGAGAAACTCTCAAACTGCGATGCCATCACTATGTAAACGAGCATCACTATAAGTGCTCCGAGCATCATCATATCGCGGGTGGAGTCCTGCTGGTCCTTGTAGTTGCCGGCAAGGTCCACGTGTATTTCTGAGGGTATCTCCATTTTCTCTATCTCGGCGTTAACGCCGTTGGCAAGCTCCTGCAGCGAGGTCTGGAAGGGCATCACGGTGATGGTGAGGTAACGCTGGCGGTTCTTACGCTCGATGGTGGGCGGACACCAGTATTCTTCGATGTGTGCCAGCTCGTTGAGTTTTATCATCTTGCCCGTGGGGGTGGGGATGGTCAGCTGCTCGATGTCGGAGATGGATGAGCGGTATTCCTCTTGCAGACGCACAAGTATGTTGTACTCCTCGCCGTCCTCTTTGAGGTATCCGGCCAGCATGCCGTTCACTCGGTTGCGTACGTACATGGCCACGGCGGAGCCGCTGAGTCCGTGCAGGGCCAGTTTCTGTTTGTCGAAAGTTATTTTGAGTTCGGCGCGGTCCTCGTCGCGGCTTATCTTGGTGTCGCGGGCGCCGGGCACGTTCTCCTCTATACGTTTTTTAAGGTCTTGGGCGAAAGCTGTGGTGTGGTCGAAATCGTAGCCGTACACCTCCACGGAGAGTGAGTTGTTGCTGCCGCCCATCATGCCGCCCTGGCTTACCTGATAGTTTACAATTTCGGGATATTGGGCAAAGCATTTGCGGAGTTCCTCGCGCATCTCGAAAATGGATTTCTCGCGTTCGTATTTCTTGGTGCAGCGTATGGTCATCGAAATCTTGTTGTTGGTGGTGGAGTTGAACAGCGCTGCAAAGCTGGCGTCGTCGTTGGAGCCTGCCGAGGTGGAGACCACTATCACGTCGTCGCCGAGTATGCGGTATATGTCGTCCTCCATGTGGCGGGCGGTTTTCAGGGTTTCCTCGATACGTGTGCCGCGCTGCAGTTCGGCGCTTACGCTGATACGGCCGTCGTCCTGCTCTTTCATAAAGTCCATGCCTATGGCACCGAAGGCAAACGGAAGTATCGACACCACAAAGAATATCAGTGCGATAAGCAGTGTTATGCGTTTGTGTGCCAGACACCAGCGCAAAAGGTTGGCGTAAGCCCTGTCGACGGCGTTGAAAGCGCGTCCGATAGTCTTTTCGAAAGTGAATTTCTTCTGAGCTTCTTTCTCTTCGGCTTCGCGGCGGGCCTGCTCGGTGAGATAGAACGGCTTCTCTTTCAGTATCTTGGACGAGAGCATCGGTATCAGTGTGATGGCAGCCGTTGTGGATACGCACACCACTATGGTAACAATCCAGCCGAGCTCTTTCATAAATATACCCATCATGCCGGGGAGCATGGTAAGTGGCACAAACACAGCCACAAGCACAAGGGTGGTGGCTATAACGGAGGTCCACACCTCGTTGGTNNTTGGTGGCGCAGATGGCCGCCTCGCGTGGATTTTCGCCGCGTTCGATGTGCTTGGAGATGTTTTCCAACACCACAATGGCGTCGTCCACCACCATACCAATGGCCACGGTGAGCGAGGCCAACGATATGATATTCAGCGAGCTGTCGGCAAGCAACAGGTAGATGAACGATGTTACAAGTGAGATGGGTATGGTGAGCGAGATGATGACGGTGGCACGCCAGTTGCCGAGGAAAATCAGCACCACGAGTATCACAAACAACAGGGCGTAGAAGATGGATTCGGTAAGGCCGTTGATGGCGTTGACAATCTCTTCGGAGCCGTCGCGTATGTTGGTGATTTTGATGTCGGGGGGCAGGGTTTTCTTTATCTTCTCCATTTCGGCACGCACCTCGCGGGCTATCTGCACGGTGTTGGCGCCGGTTTGTTTGGTGATGATGAGTCGTGCGCCGTCCTTGCGGTTGATTTTCTCGTCGAGGGAGAGGTCCTTGATGGTGTCGCGCACGGTGGCGAGGTCGCGGACGAAAATCTGTTTTCCGGTGGGTGTTGTAGCAATGGCGATGTCGGCAATTTCGGAGCTTTCCACATATTCGCCCTTAACGCGCATTTGGTACTGCTCCTTGCCCATTTTGACGGTGCCGGAGGCGAGGTCGAGGTTGTTGGCACTGATGGCGTTGCCCACCTGTTCGAGGCTGAGGCCGTAGGCGTCGAGCTGCTTGGGGTCGAGGTCGATATACACGTAACGTTCGGGGGCGCCCGATACGGTGATGTTGCCGATGCCGTCGATGCGGTTGAGTACGTTCACCACGTTGTCCTCCAAAATGCGGTCGAGGCCGGAGTAGCTCTCTTCGGCGGTGAAACCGTACACCATGATGGGCATTGCCGACGAGTTGAGTTTCAGTATCATAGGACGACTCACACCGTCGGGCAGGTTGTCGTAGATAAGGTCCACGTAGGAGCGTATGTCGTTGAGTGCCTCGTCGATGTCGGAGCCCCACTCGAATTCGAGGGTTACTATGGACAGGTTGTCGCGCGAGTTGGAGGTGATGTTTTTCAGTCCGTCAACGGAGTTGAGCGAGTTCTCGATAATCTTGGTGATGTTGGTCTCAATCTCGCTGGCGTTGGCACCTGCGTAGGTGGTCATCACGGTAACGTAAGGCGGGTCCATCTCGGGCATCTGGTCGATAGGCAGACGCGACAGGGAGAAAAGTCCCAGAATAATCACAGCCACAAAGATAAGACCTGTGGTGATAGGCTTGTGTATAGCGGTTTTGTAGATTGACATTTTTTAAAGTTGAAAATTTAAAATTGAAAGTTGAAAGTTTTTTTGGTGAAGGTGTTAAGATGTTAAGACGTGAAGATGTTTAACTGCAAACTGCACATTCAAAACTCCAAACTAAAAATCATTGTTAATTGTCAATTATTAATTGTTAACTACCTGAAGTTTGCTTCCGTCCACAAGGCGTGCCTGGCCCACAACCACCAGTTCGTCGCCTTCCTTCAGTTCTTCTCCGTTTTCGGGAATCACCTCGATACGGTCGTCGAAACGCTGGCCGAGGGTTACGGTAACGCGGCGGGCGGTGCCGTTGTCGTTTACAAACACATAGCGCTCGTTGCTTCCGGTGAGTTTAAGCACTGCCTGATAGGGCACCACAATGGTTTCGGCTTCGCCGAGGGCAAGGGTGGTCTTTACATACATGCCGGGACGTATTTTCTCCTTGGCGTTGGGTATGCGCAGCTTGGCTTGGAAGGTGTGCGACGCCGGGTCGATGGTGGGGTACACTATCTCGATGGTGGCGGGGAATACCTCGTCTTTGTAGATGTCGGAGCGCACCTCCACTTTCATGCCTTTCTTTACCAGCGGGTAATAGGCTTCAGGTATGTTGATTATGGCTTTGAGCATGCTTATCTGCTGCAGGCTTAGGATAGGTGCCCCGCTGTACAGCTCCCCGTCCTCGTAGTTTTTGGCAGCTATCACGCCGGAGAACTGGGCCCTTACGAAAGTGTTGGTTTCCAAAAACTTGGCACTCTCTGAAAGGTTGTCGAGCTGGGTTTTGGTTTGGTCGTACACCTGTTGCGACACGCTTCCGGTCTCTTTCAGGGCCTGAACACGTGCAAACTCGGTCTGGGCGCTGGCAAGGTTTATCTTGGTGGTGTTGAGCTGTGTCTGGTCCATGCGCACCAGCAGCTGGCCTTTGCCCACACGTGAGCCTACTTCAACGTAGATATGTTCGATTTTTCCTGTCAAAGAAGGGGAGATGCTCATGCTCTCGTAGCCTTCCAGGGTTGACGATAGCTCCAACTGACGGGCGATTTTCTCTTTGGCCAGCACCTGAGTCTGCACTTTTTCGGCCACGGAGGCGTCTTTCACCGAAGTGGCTTCCTTTTTGCCACCGCAGGACATCAGCAGTCCTGTAATTATTATAGTTGCGGATATTTTGAATAAATTGTTCATTTTGTGATATTTATGTTTAATGGTCAATTATTTGATGTCGATGTTTAAAAGGTTTTCAAGTTCTATTTTGGCGTTCACCAGTTCCATGATGGACTGTATGTAGTTGCTTTGGGCGGTGATGAGGTTGTTGCTCGAGTTGGTGACGTCGAGGCTGGAGGCCATGCCCACTTTGTATTTGTTAAGGATGTTGTTGAAAACGCGTTGCGACACTTCGATGTTGTCGTTTTGGTTCTGGTAGTTTTCGTAGGCCGAAACAAGGTTGTACCGCAGTTGGCGTTCCTGAACCATCAGGGCGTCCTCGGTACGTTGCACGGTGTTTTTGGTCTCGCGGTAGTTTATCTTGGCTTCGCGCACTTTGGCGGCGTTCACACCGCTGCTGAAGATGGGTACGCTTATCGATGCACCTACCACATTTGGCGGTGTCATGTTCATGCCTTCGTCTTTACCGAAATAGGTCTTGCTCGAATACTGGTAGTAAGCGCTGAGGGTGGGCAGGTAGTTCATCCACGCCATCAGCACCTGTTTTTGCGAGAGCTCTTCAGATTTCTTGAGCAGCTGGTAGTTGTAGTTGCGGTTGATGTCAAATTCCTCGTTCATCAAACTTTTTGTGTGTTCCATGTCGAGTATGTTGTCGAGTGTACCGGTGAGTTTGAGTATCGTTCCGGGCTTGGCGCCGAGTTGCAGTATCAATGAGTTGTATAGCAGTTCGGTGGAGCGTTTGGTGGAGTTTATGTTGTTTTTCATGGAGTTCACCTGAATGGCTATCTGGTCGGCGTCCACCTGCTCCGAAGCTCCTGCATTGACGGCGTTTTGGGCTGTTTTTTGGAGACTCTCGAGGTTGTTGAGGCTGGAGTCGAGCAGGGCCAGTGTTTTTTCCATCACCAGAATGGAGAGGTACACCGAATGCACGTTTTTGCGTGTGCTTTGTTCGGTCTGTTTCAGCGATATGTCGGCCATCTCTTTCGACAGGTTGCCCATCATCGTCCCAACAATCTGTGCACCGGTAAGTGCCACCGATGCCGTTACGGACAGCGTTCCGTAGGGGTTCATGGGGATGGTGATGCCGGCAGGTCCCATTCTCATTTCCATTTCGTAGCCGCACATATTTTGGTAGTCGAAACCGGCTTTCACCTGCGGTAGCATTGTTCCCAGTGTCTGCCATTTCACTGCCTCGGCTTTGCGCACTTCGAGCGAGGCGTTCTGCAGCTCCTTGTTGTGCTCCAAGGCGTACTGCTCGGCGTCTTTCACCGAAAGCACAAGCACGCTGTCCTGCGCGTGCAGGGCTCCCGCCATCGCGGCAAGCAGTATCAGTGCTGTAAAGGTTTTCTTTCGTGTCATATTATCATCAAGGGTTTTATTCTTTAGTTTTTGTATTTTTTCGCTTATCCCACTCTTTGGTGAAATCGCGGCTGGCGATACCTCGGAAATAGGTAACAAGGAAATTCGACAATAGTTCGCTACTTTTGTAGTTAGGTATTGAAAAATGGTCGAAAATTATCTGTTGAGACACTTCGTTGAGGAACACAGCCGCCACGTCTATGTCGACATCATCTCGAATGATTTTCTGTTCTTTGAAATTTGCAAGTGTCTGTTTTACACCTTCCAAACGTTCTTTGGAGTGCATTATCATCTGTTTTCTGAACACGTTGGGATAATATTTCCGCAGTTCGTTGCTGAAATGCTGGTGTATGTCGAAAATTATGTTTCGTTGTTGTTTGATATTGTGAATCAGGACAAAGAAATCGTCGAAATCCTTGGCTCCGTACAATTGTTGTGCCAAAACTTTGTCGGACTGAATGATGTATTCCATACATTCGTTTAGCAAAGCCTCCTTGTCGCCGAACATCTCGTACAAAGTCCTTTTCGACATACGTAGTTTCTTGGCTACATCGTCCATCGTAACATTTTTGCAGCCTTGGGTAATAAACATCCTCGAGGCTGCTGGTATCACTCTCTCGCGTGCTATGTCCTTGGTGTTGTTCATCTACTTTCTTTACTTTTTTTTAAGCCTGCAAAGATACAAAAAAACTTTAAATCTTTCCAAGTTTTCGATTTTTTTAACGTATTTTGCGTTTTGTGGTCTTTGTATAAAATTGCTATTCAGTATTTTACTGCGTTTTAGAAAAATATTTCTACTCGAATAGTTTTGTAAATTCTTTTGGAAAAGGCGTTTCAAAACGCAGGTCCTCACCCGTTACGGGGTGATGAAAACAGAGTTTATAGGCGTGTAGTCCCAGACGCCCTATAGGGTCGTCGTAGTTGTTGTAGCGGAAATCGCCCACCACAGGATGTCCCATCACTTTGGAGTGAATGCGGATCTGGTTTTTCCTTCCGGTGTCGAGTTTGAACTCCACAAGCGAGTATTTTTTGTTCGACTGCAGCGTGCGGTAGTGCGTAACGGCATATTTCCCTCCGTTGTCCTCAGCGCTGCAGGTAAAACGTCCGTCGTCCTCGTAGCGTATCCACGATTCTATGGTCCCTTCTTTCTGCATCTGTCCCGAAAGTACAGCCACATATCGGCGGTCGTACACCGTGCCTTTCCAGTCTTTCTCGAAAAGCAGCTCCACTTTCTTATCTTTGGTGAAGATAAGTAGGCCGGAGGTGTCGCGGTCGAGGCGGTGTACTACATGGGCGCGGCATTTCTGGTGCGAGAATATAAGGTAGTCGTTGAGTATGTTCTGTAGCGATGGGTCGTTGAGGGTAAGGCTGTGGGTTAGTATGCCCTCCTTTTTTTCCACCACCAACAGGTAGCGGTCCTCGTACACTATGTTCATCCACTGGCTCAGATATTTCCCCGATTTTTCCACCTCCACCACCATGCCGGGCTTCAGCCGGTGGTTGTATTGCGATATGTGTTCGCCGTCGACGGTAACATTGCCGTTCACAAGCCAGCTCTTTATCTTAGTGCGGCTGCTGTCGTGGAAATTTTCAAGCAGGAACGCCATAAGTTCCTGTTCTTTCGCGACTTTCAGTTTGCTCATCTTGTAAATAGCGGAAGTGCTTTATTTTTTTGTGGCGCGTTTTACCGATTTTGGAGTCGGGGCGAAACTGCCGTCTCCCATATCGTAGTATTGTATTATGTACTGCCCTTTGTTTTTCGGGTCTTTCTTAATCAAAGGCTTTTGCATGTCTTCATCGCAGGCATAGATGGAGAACGAATCCACAAAAGGCACCCACTTGTCGCCCTCAAGGGTGAACACGTGGTAACCCGACCAGCAGCTTGTCCACCATTCGGGGATAAGACCGATCTCTATAGTGCCGTTGCCGTCGAGGTCGCCCAATATGTCGGGCGTACCGCCTATGCAGTTCTCTATAGTTATTGCCGGAATCTTCGGGTCCGAAAAAACAATTCGGCAGTTGCAGCCGCCTTCGCAGTCGTAGGTCTCATCGTTGGTTTTCGGAGCAACAAGTTTGCAGGTCTCTTTCTTGCCGTCGCCGTTGAAATCGTAATTCTCGCTTTGGGCACGGCATTCGAAAACCGTCACCGCCAAAAGCAAAACAACAAATAACTTTTTCATATCGTTCTTTTTTAAAGATTATTCAGTTCAAAAAGGGAAATATGTCTCCCAAATCTAAAAATATCGTATTTTTTGCCGTTTTATTGTGTTTTTCGTGAAAAAAACTATCAAAAATGATATGCCGAAATCACAAATTGTTGCCGGTACTTTGTATAATAATACAAAAATCGTATCTTTGCATAAATAAAAACGCATATATTATGAAGTGTAAAATACTCACAATCATAGTTTTATTGGTGTCGGCCACACTCTTCGGCTGTGGCGGCGGCAACGATGACAAGGCCCCGACCGAGCCCAAGGAACTGCTCGCCTTCTTGGAAGCCAAGATTAAGCAAAATCCCAAGGACGCCGAACTTTACTACGAACGCGGACGTGTGCTGCTTCAGCTCGACGAAATTACCGACGCCATAAACTCCCTAACTCAGGCCATCGCCTTGAAAAGCGGTGAGGAAAAATACCATCTCCTTCTGGCCGACGCTCACCTGCGCAACGGACAGGTGAAAGAGAGTTATGCCGACCTTCAGGAAGTACTTACCATCAACCCCAAAAACATCGACGCCTATATGAAACGTGGCGAGATTGCCCTCTTCAGCCGCGACTATGACCGCTCTATCGAAAGCATCGACAAGGCGCTGGAACTCGACGATCTCAACCCCAAGGCTTATTTTATGCGTGGTTACGTATTTCTCGAAAAGGGCGACACCACCGAAGCCATACGCAACCTGCGCAAAACCATCGATTTGGATAACGAATACTCTTCGGCTTACGAACTGCTCGGACTGCTCTTTATAAACCGCAACGACCCCCTCGGCGTAGAATATCTTAACACTGCCACAACTCTTGATCCCAACAATATCACAGCCCTCTACGCCTTGGCTCTCCACTATCAGGACAATGCCGACATCGACAAGGCAGAGAACTATTATAACAGAGTGCTCGCCATCAATTCTCACCACGTCGACGCTCTGCACAATCTCGGTTATATCGAACTGACTTTCAAAGAAGATAACGACAAAGCCATAGACTATTTCACCCAAGTGCTGGCAATCGACCCCAATAATATCCAGGCTCATACCAACCGCGCCCTCGCCTACGAGCAGAAAGGCGACAAGGCTAAAGCCCGCGAGGGATATCGTCAAGCCTTGGATTTGTCCCCAACTTACACCCCTGCCGTTGAAGGCATCAAACGTGTGGGCAAGTAAAACAACAACCAAATTATAGGTCTACTTTCGGCAACACCTTTATATATAATAAGGGGAGTTGTCCTTTTATACAAAACTCCTATCAACTATATTGGTGCTTGCCTTCCATAAACAAATCAACCCAACAAGGAGTTGTTTTTTGTACAAAAACACCATCCAATTCCATTTGGTGTTTCCTTTACGCGACATAAAAACTCCTCTCCTATAAGAGGTTCCCTTCGACAGGACAGGTAACAAAAAAAGCGTGCCGTCTGGCACGCTTTTTATTTGAATCCGAAGTCCGGAACGTTATTTCTTTATAACAACGCTGCGTATTGTTGTCTTGCCGTCGGAAGTCTCGGCACGCAGTATGTAAGATCCGTTGTTGTAGTCGTTAACAGGTATCGAAACTTTGCCCGAAACGGCATCCTTCGAAACCATCAACTGGCCGAGCATGTTGTAAAGTTTCACGTTTACAAGGTTGTCGCCTTCAATGTTAACCTTTGTCGAAGCAGGGTTCGGGAACACCTTAACGGCGTTGGATGTAGCCTGGCTCAAACCGTCGGTAATAACCACGGTGGCTGTAGTGATTCTCTGGCAGCCGGTGCTGTTGGTGGCTGTGAGAGAGTATTCGGTGTTTTCCGAAGGAGTTACGGTGATGGTGTCGGTGGTTTCGCCAGTGCTCCAAAGGTAGGTCAGGTTGCTGTCGCCAACGGCATAGAGTTTTGTGCTGTGGCCCGGATGTATCTGCAGGTATCCGCCGATATATACGTTAGGCAGAGGAACAATGGTGAGTTTGGTGAGAATAACCACGCTGTCGCATCTTGCAGCATTTGTCAAACGACAAACTATGGTGTCTTGCGAGGTTCTGTAGGTGCGGTCGTTGGCATCCCATACGTATGCGCCACATGCTGTTACTGCGGGCAACCATGTAGTGTCCGAAGCAGTATTGGTATAGTGGAATTCCATCATGCAGCTGTCTTTACGGTCGGCACCTTTGCAGATATAAGTGGTGTCGCCGGTTTTGGTCAGTTTTATCAAAGCACCGTCGGCTGTTGCTACAGGCCAGCGGTAACCACGGGAACCACCGCAAAATGCTGTGTCAATTCTGAATATAGGCAGTATCGAAACTTTGTAGTTCTTTACAGTGTCGCAATCTTCAACGCTTGCAAAAGTCTGTACAAGCACGGTGTCTATTCTTGTCGAATCGGTCTTGATTGTGTCGTTGCCCCAAACATAATATCCGAATACAGATATGTTGGTGTCGGGAAGCTCGAATTGACCTGCGCCGATAGTGTATTTCAGTGTGTACAGAGTGTCGCATCCGCCGGCATTCACTTTTTTGTACGAAACAATATCGCTGCCGGTGTTATATGTAACATTGTTTATCGGCCATGTGTACGATGTTTCGCAGGTTGCTACAAACATTGTGTCTGCTGTGGTCATTCTGCTGAACCTCAATCCATAAACGGTGTGGCAGCTGTCGGCACCGGCTGTCTGACTTGTGAAATAAGCCGTGGTGTCGTTGCTGTATGTTACACCGTCAGCCGACCATGTATAAGGCTCGCATTGTGCAATGTCCGTATATAATGTGTCGGGATTTTTGTGCGTGAAATGCAGTGTTACCACACTGTCGCATCCTTCGGCGTTGGTTATGGTGTATGTGTAGTCACCAGGGGTTTCGTAAACGCTGTCGCTCAAAGCCCAATAGTAACCGCCGCAACTCGATGCCGATACTTCGGCCATGCTTCCTTTACGTATGATGAAAGTCCTAACAACCATCACGCTGTCTTCGCCCATACCATTTTTGTAGATGTGGTATCCTGTCGAATTTTGGGTGTAGGTGTAACCGTCACCGTTAACCCAAGTATAGGAGTTGCAAGTGTCTATGGTGTCATAAACTATTGCAATTGGCGCTTTATATTGTGCGTGCATCACAAACGGCAGGCAAAACGCCATCAATAAAAAACCTATAAATCCTTTTTTCATCGTTTTTTACTTTGATTATATTCCTGTTTTGTATTTTACTATTTCTTTATAATTCAAGCGGTTGTGAGTGGTAAATCTGCTCTCGAAATACACTGTTTACCGCTTTTTGCTTTGCTAAAAAGCAACTGCAAAGATACGCTTTTTTTTTGACACGGCAACCCTTTTTTTTCGTTTTTTGACTAAAAAAGATTATTTGTTTTGGTATGTTACAGAATTTCAATATGTTATAATTGTATCTTTTGCCAAAAAATATTTTTTCGATAGAAAGATTGGATATGCTGCGAAAATATCAGCCTTTTTTCGTAATTTTGCAAAGTCAAAAAAACATATCTAACACATAATAATATATGCACAACATACGTAAAATTACCGATAGTCTGATATTTGTCGGCGCCAGCGACCGCCGCTTGGCCCTTTTCGAAAATGTATATCCCGTCCCCGATGGTGTTTCCTACAACAGCTACCTGCTGCTCGACGAAAAGACCGTCCTCCTCGATACCGCCGACAACTCGGTCTCGCACCGCTTTTTCGAAAATGTCTCCGCAGCACTCGACGGCCGTCGGCTCGACTACCTCGTCGTCAACCATATGGAGCCCGACCACTGCGCTCTTATCGCCGACCTGCTGCTCCGCTATCCCGACGTGACAATCGTCTCCAACGCCAAAGCCATAACGATGATTGGCCAGTTTTTCGATTTCTCCCTCGAAGGCCGCACCGTGGTCGTTGCCGAGGGCGACACTCTATGCACCGGCCGCCACACCCTGCAGTTCTTTATGGCCCCCATGGTGCACTGGCCCGAGGCCATGGTCACTTTCGACACCACTTCCGGAGCACTCTTCTCTGCCGACGCTTTCGGCACTTTCGGAGCTATCGGCGGCAACCTCTACGCCGATGAGCTGGATTTCGACCGCGACTGCCTCGACGAGGCCCGACGCTATTATACCAACATCGTGGGCAAATACGGCACACAGGTGCAGATGCTTCTGAAAAAAGCCTCGTCGCTCGACATAAAGATGATTTGTCCGTTACACGGCCCCGTTTGGCGCAAAGATTTCGGTTATTTCATCGAAAAATACGATAAATGGAGTCGCTACGAGCCTGAAGTTAAGGGAGTTATGATTGCCTACGGCTCTATCTACGGCAACACCGAAAACGCCGCCGATATACTTGCCTCCATGCTTGCCGACAAAGGTGTGTGCGGCATTGCCATGTACGACGTATCCAAAACCGACGTCAGCGTGCTGGTGAGCGAGGCTTTTAAATTTTCGCACATCGTGGTGGCATCCTCCACTTACAACAACGGAATTTTCACCCCGATGGAGAATTTCCTGCTCGACATCAAGGCCCACGCCCTACAAAACCGCACCGTGGCAGTTGTCGAAAACGGCACATGGGCGCCGCAGAGCGGCAAGCTGATTCGTACCATCCTTGGCGAGATGAAGAATATCAACGTTTTGGAAAACGGCATTACGCTGAAATCCAGCCTCAAACAAAGCCAGATGGCTGACTTGGAGGCTCTCGCAGAAACCATTTACAACGATTTAAACAAATAAAACAATATATTATGAGTAACATCGACAACAACGCCATTATGAGCATCGGCTATGGCCTTTATGTCCTCACCGCCCGTGATGGCGACAAAGACAACGGCTGTATAATAAATGTGGTGGCTCAGCTCACCTCTTCGCCCATGCGTATTATGATTACGGTAAACAAAAATAACCTCACCCACGACATGATTCTTAAAACCGGACATTTCAACGTGTCGCTGCTTACCGAGGAAACCCCGATGAAAGTTATCCAGCATTTCGGCTTCCAAAGCGGCCGCGACGCCAACAAGTTCGAAAAATGCGACGCCGTGAAACGTGCCGCCAACGGAATCTACTACATCCCCAAATATACCAACGCCTACATCAGCGGCAGGTTGGAGTATGCCAAGGACCTTGGCACCCACACCCTTTTCATTGCCGAAATCACCGAGGCCGTGAAGCTCGGCGACGCGCCGTCGCTCACCTACGCCTACTACCAGAAAAACATCAAACCAACTATGGCTAAACCCGCCCCGGCCGAAGATGCTAAAGTAACCCGCTGGGTGTGTCAGGTGTGCGGATATGTCTATGAAGGTGAAAACATCCCCGACGATTTCATCTGTCCGTGGTGCAAACACGGCGTTGCCGACTTTGTGAAGGAATGAATATTGTGGAATAATAAAAAACAAAAGGTGTTGAAATAATTCAACACCTTTTTTCTTTTTTGTGCCCGGGACAGGACTTGAACCTGCACTCCTCTCGAAATACGCACCTGAAACGTACGCGTCTACCAATTCCGCCATCGGGGCTAAGGAGTCTGAAATTTATCGATGGTGCCCAGGACAAGAGTCGAAC
>DBXF01000005.1 GCA_002309295.1 Bacteroidales bacterium UBA1219
GCAGGAGGACTTGAGATGGTGGCCACGGCTCTCACCCTCAAACACGGAGTGCTGCCGCCCACTATCAACCTCAACGAGTCCGACCCCGACTGCGACCTCGACTACATACCCCACACTGCACGCAAGGTGCAGGCCGACATCGCCATCTCCGACTCCTTCGGCTTCGGCGGACAGAACGCCTGCGTGGCAGTAAGAAAAATGTAATTAGTAATTTGTAATGGGTAATTAGTAATTGTTGGTCAAAAGTCAAAGGTCAAAAGTCAAAGGACAAAGGTCAAAAGTCAAAGGACAAAGGTCATGGGTCAAAGGACAAAAGTCAAAAGTAAAAATGATAATTAAATTATTTACCAAAAATGTGTCGGAGACACATGATCTCAATAACCCACATGAAAAAACAGCCAGTGGCTGTTTTGATAGCGAAGCGGAGAATACCAGAACGCAGTGTGGGGGTGAGAATAAACCTCAGAAAAACTGCGTCTCGGAGAGACGCGACCTTTACTTAAATAATAAGTTGTCAATAGTCCACTGACCAAAGACCGATGACCAGCGACCGTTTCAGTTCACTGTTCACAGATCACAGTTCACTGAATTACAAAAAAAATCGTATATTTGCAGTTTGGGTTCATTCAAAAAAAGTTGACCAACATATTTAAAGATAACATAATAAAACACACGATATGAAATTATTAGAAGGAAAAATAGCCCTTATTACCGGGGCAGCACAAGGAATAGGACGTAGCATCGCCCTCGAATTTGCCAAAAACGGTGCAGACATACTCTTCACCGATATCCGTGCCGACGAACGCTCGGAAGCTGTAACCAACGAACTCAAGGCTTTCGGCGTACGCGCCGAGTTCTTCGCCGCCGACGCCTCGTCGCTGGAACAGACTCAGGAGCTGGGCAAGACAATAGCCGAGAAATACGGCCGTGTGGATGTGCTGGTGAACAACGCCGGCATCACTCGCGACACACTGCTTATGCGTATGTCTGTCGACGACTGGGACCGCGTCATCCGCCTCAACCTCACCTCGGTGTTCAACTACACCAAAGTGTTCTCCGCCATGATGATGCGTCAGCGCAACGGCTCCATCATCAATATGTCGTCCATAGTGGGCGTGAACGGCAATGCCGGACAGTGCAACTACTCCGCTTCCAAGGCCGGTATCATCGGTTTCACCAAATCAGTGGCCAAGGAGCTGGGCAGCCGCAACATACGCAGCAACGCCATCGCCCCGGGCTTTATACAGACCGCCATGACTGGCAAGCTTTCCGAAGAGGTTATCGAAGAATGGAAGAAGAGAATCCCCATGCGTCGTCCCGGCCTGCCCGAAGACATTGCCAAGCTGGCTCTGTTCCTCGCCTCCGACCTCTCCGAGTATGTAACAGGACAGGTTATCTGCTGCGACGGCGGCCTTGCCCTCGGATGATGTGAGTTGAGCTGTTGAATTGTTTAACTGTTTAACTGTTAGCATCTTCGATAGAAAGATAAGTCATAAGTTAAATTAAAATATAACAAAAAACCAAAATGTCCCGAAGGGACTACACATTAATAACCCCATACAAGCGCAGCGCAGTGTGGGGGTGATAAAAATAAAGATAGAAAAATAACCACATAAAAGCCTAGCGCAGTGTGGTGACAAAAGAAAGAAATATGAGCTATAAAATAGTAGTACTGATAAAACAGGTGCCCGACACCCAGAATGTGGGTCCCGACGCTATGAACGCCGACGGCACCGTAAACCGTCAGGCATTGCCTGCCATTTTCAACCCCGAAGACCTGAAAGCCCTCGAGATGGCCTTGCAGGTGAAAGAACAGAACCCCGGCACAGAAATCACCGTCCTCACCATGGGTCCCGACCGTGCCGCCGCTATAATCCGCGACTCGCTCTCGCGCGGTGCCGACAAAGGCGTCATTATCTCCGACATGCGTTTTGCCGGTTCCGACACCCTCGCTACATCCTATGCGTTGGCCTGTGCCATCAAAAAGATAGGCCACTGCGATATGGTGTTCGGCGGACGTCAGGCTATCGACGGCGACACCGCACAGGTGGGTCCGCAGGTGGCCGAAAAACTCAACCTGCCGCAGATTACCTACGCCGAAAAGCTGGTAAGCCTCAAGGGCAACACCATCACCCTCACCCGCCGCTTGGACAACGGTGTGGAGACAGTGGAGGCCACCCTTCCGGTGCTTGTCACCGTCACCGCTTCGGCAACCGACTGCCGTTATCCGCACGCACACCGTCTGCTGAAATATGCCAAGGCCGCGCCCGAGATATGGAACGCCGACGCCATCGACCCCGAAATGGAACGTCTGGGACTGAAAGGCTCGCCCACCAAGGTGAAGAAGATCGACAATGTGGTGCTTGCCCACAAGGACGCGCAGCAGGTGGAACCCACCGAAGCCGCCCTCAACGAGCTTGTGGCCGGACTGATGAAAGACCATATCATCGGGTAGTATTAACATCAAAAAAGAGAAAAACATGATACTGATATATTGCGAATTAGCAGAAAACGGCCACATCGCCGATGTGAGTCTGGAACTTTGCACCAAGGGCCGCAGCCTTGCCACAAGGCTCAACACCCAGCTTGCTGCCCTCGTTTGCGGCAACGCCCTTGGCGAGATAGAAAAACAACTCTACCCCTTTGGCGTGGACATGGTGTTCAAGGCCGACGACAAACGTCTGTCGCCCTACCGCACACTGCCTCATTTCTCGGTGCTCTCCAAGGTCATTGAGGAAAACCGTCCCGACATCGTTCTTATGGGTGCCACCTGCGTGGGCCGCGACCTCGCCCCGCGTATCTCCTCCCACCTGCGCTGCGGCCTCACCGCCGACTGCACATCGTTGGAGATAGGTTCCTACGAGGACAAGGTAACTAAAAAACAGTACGACGACATCCTCTATCAGATTCGTCCTGCCTTTGGCGGCAACATCATAGCCACCATCGTGAACCCCGAGACGCGTCCGCAGATGGCCACCGTGCGCGAAGGCGTGATGAAAAAAGAGGTGCTCGATGCCAACTACAAAGGCACCGTGGTAGCCCTCGACGCCGACAACTACCTGCGCGGCGAGGACGAGTGTGTGCGTATCATCGCCCGCGAGATAGAGCAGCAGAAGATCAACATCAAAAACTCGCCCATCATCGTCTCCGGAGGCTACGGCATGGGCAGCAAGGAGAATTTCGAGATGCTGCACCAGCTGGCACAGGCCCTTGGCGGTGAGGTGGGTGCCACCCGTGCCGCCGTGGATGCCGGTTTTGCCGAAGGCGACCGCCAGATAGGGCAGACCGGCGTTACCGTGCGTCCCAAACTGTATATCGCCTGCGGTATATCGGGGGCAGTGCAGCACCGTGCTGGCATGGACCAGTCGGGCAAGATAATATCCATCAACACCGACCCCGAAGCACCTATCAACGCCATTGCCGACTACACCATCATCGGCGACGTGTGCAAAGTGGTGCCCCAGCTGATAGCTTGTTACAATAAAAACAAAAAATAAAAATTGAATATCGACATCGGAAATCGCGAAAGAGACAAATAAATGTTTTTCAGTGTTTTAGATGTTATAAAAAATATCGAAAGTTATGAATTTCTACACAGATAACGACAGCCTTAAGTTTCATCTCACCCATCCCGAGATGAAGAAAATCGCCGCCTTGAAGGAGCGCGGTTTCGCCGACCACGGCCAATACGAGGACGCTCCCGCCGACGCCGACGAGGCAATAGAGAACTACGACCGTGTGCTTCAGCTCGTGGGCGACATCGCCGGCGACGTGATAGCCCCCAACGCCGAGGAGGTGGACCACGTGGGTCCGCACATCGACAACAACAGCGTGGTGTACGCACCCGGCACACGCCAGAACTACGACGTGCTTAAACAGTCGGGACTGTTCGGCATCTCCATGCCACGAAAATATCACGGCCTCAATTTTCCGTATGTGCCTTTCATCATGACAACGGAGATTATCTCGCGTGCCGACACCGGCTTCGGCACCATCTGGAGCTTGCAAGACTGCGCCGAGACTATCAGCTCCTTTGCCGACGACGCCATCAAGGACAAGTTCCTGCCCCGTATCTACGAGGGAGCCTCCTGCTCCATGGACCTCACCGAGCCCGACGCAGGCAGCGACCTGCAGAGTGTGCGTCTGAAAGCCACTTTCGACGAGGCCAACAACTGCTGGCGTCTCAACGGTGTGAAACGTTTCATCACCAACGGCGGTGCCGACCTGCATCTGGTCCTTGCCCGTTCCGAAGAGGGCACCAACGACGGCCGCGGACTGTCGTACTATGTTTACGACCGCAACGACGGCGGACTTACCGTGCGTCGTTTGGAGAATAAGATGGGTATCAAAGGCTCGCCCACGGCGGAGCTGGTGTTCAACAACGCCCCGGCATATATCGTCGGCGAACGTAGGTTGGGACTTATCAAATACGTGATGACACTGATGAACGACGCCCGCTTGGGTGTTGGCTCCCAGTCGGTCGGACTTTGCGAGGCCGCTTGTCGCGAAGCCGTGGCTTACGCAGCAGAACGCGAGCAGTTCGGTCAGGCCATCGTGAATTTCCCCGCTGTGCGCGACCTGCTTCTTGCCATGCGCGCCCGCACCGACGCCGCACGTACCCTTCTCTACGAGACCTCACGTATGGTGGACACCTACAAGGCTTACGAGGCCAAAGGCAAGATAGAGAGCGACGAGCGTGCCGACTACAAAGCCGCACAGCGTAGCGCCGACATCCTCACCCCGCTGCTGAAACTCTCGGCATCGGAGTTTGCCAACCGCAACGCCTACGACTGCATTCAGGTGCACGGCGGCAGCGGATTTATGAAAGAATATGCCTGCGAACGCCTCTACCGCGACGCACGTATCCTCAGCATCTACGAAGGCACTTCGCAGCTGCAGGTGGTGGCCGCCATGAAAGGCATCGCCAACGGCGCTTATATAGCCAAGATTGCGGAATACGACGCACGTCCTATCCACAGCGAGTTGGAGCCTCTGCGCGAGCTTCTGCGTCAGGCAACGGAGAACTACAAGGCTCTTGCCGAGATGGCCAACGCCAACGCCGAAACCGACTACGATTTCCGTCGCATGCAGACCGATGTCATCGCTTCGATAATAATGGGTTACCTGTTGATTTTCGATGTGGAGCGTCAGCTTAACGGCGACGAGAGCTGCAAACGCAGTTTCATGCCCTCGGCACGTTTCATGTGCGCCCACGCCCACGCCGAATCGTTGCGCAGCGTAGCCATGGCCAAAGCGTATTGTAAATAATTGGATTTAACGAAAGTTGATAGTATCTGCATAAAAAACGCGACAGACCAGAAGGTTTGCCGCGTTTTTTTGCTATGCTTTCTTCTGTCATTTTTTTTATTTTCCTGATTGAGAAATAAATCGTATATTTGCATTTTGAAACAAAACAGTAGTTATCAACCAAACATACTCACTTTAAACCACTCAATCGACTAATGGCAGACAGATACGACGAGCAAAGTGGCCAAATACAAAGCAGAGCTTTGCAAATCTATTGAGACAATAGATAAAGCCATCAAGTCGTTGATTAAAGAAAACTTGTAAAGAAAAAATGATAACGAAAGACGAAATACAAGAGTTGTTGCATAGCACAGAGACATATCGCGTGGAGCGCACCATTTCTACTGGTGATATGGACAAGTTCCAAGAGGCCATTTGTGCCTTCTCTAACGATTTGCCAAACTCGCGGAAGAAGGGCTACCTGATTATCGGAGCCTACGACAATGGCGAGCTGTCGGGATTGAAAGTCGATGACGACCTGCTGAAAAAGATTGCCGCCATCCGATCCAATGGCAACATACTGCCTTTGCCTATGATGGCGGTCGAGCGTGTGGAGTTCGACGAAGGAGACCTGCTGATTGCTGAAGTATCCCCATCATTGGTGCCACCAGTACGCTACAGGGGGCGTACCTTCGTCCGCATAGGG
Source organism: Bacteroidales bacterium UBA1219 (assembly GCA_002309295.1). Taxonomy (GTDB): domain Bacteria; phylum Bacteroidota; class Bacteroidia; order Bacteroidales; family P3; genus UBA1219. The sequence continues at coordinate 5,954 of DBXF01000005.1, forward strand.
CCTCGACGCGATATTGCCTCCGAAACGGAAGAACGAGTACTGTTTGAAAGACGTACCTCGTATATGGCCACTTTCGACGCCACCCCCTGTTTTGGAACCACACTGGACGATATCGACATTGATTTCATTAACCGCGAGTACCTGCCACAGGTCGTTGATGCAGAGGTGCTGGCAGCCGACAAACGAGGCGTCAAAGAGCAACTGGCCTCCATCCATCTGTATGACCTGACACACGACTGCCCCACCAACGCAGCCATCATCCTTTTTGGCAACAATCCCCGCCATTTTATGCCAGGCAACTACATTCAGTATGTTCGTTTCTCCGGGAATGCCATCGGGGGAGAAGTGCTCAACGAGAAACGCTTCCAAGGACCTCTGGCCCGACTGCTCCCTGAACTGGAGCAGTTTGTCAGCAACGCCATCATCACGCAGCGGCCAGTGGCAGTGAGCCTTTTTAGAGAGAAGACGGTTATCAACTATCCCAACAACGCCCTGCGCGAACTGCTAATGAACGCCTGTATGCATCGCGACTATCAGGCGAACATGCCCATACGCCTGTACCAGTTTGACGACCATATAGAGATAATGAATGCGGGCGGCTTGTATGGCGAGGCAAGACCCGAAAACTTTCCGACAGTCAACGACTACCGAAATCCCATTGTGGCAGAAGCCATGAAGGAAATGAAATATGTCAATATGTTCAACCAAGGGATTAGGCGAGTGCAAGAAATGCTGCGTGAAAACGGGAACAAAGAAGCTGTGTTTGATGTGTCTAAACTTACAGTCTTCGCTGTAAATGTTCCTTCAACTGTTGACGATGGCACTCAAGGTGTTACTCAAGGTGTTACTCAAGGTGTTACTCAAGGTAATGAACTTGATGTCTGGATAGAGTCACAAATAACTATGAATCCGAAAATTACAACTGAGGAGATGGCATCATCCAGAGGAGTATCATCATTAACCATCAAACGCCATATTGCCAAGATGCCCCACATAAAATATGTAGGCAGTGGCTATAGTGGACATTGGGAAATTGATAAAAAGGACTGAACTATGAAATACTTTAACGAAGACAAAGCAGCAGAGCAAAAGCTCAGACAGTCGGCAACGCAGCCCGAGTCCTCGCTGTTGGCACCCACTGCCGAGCATCTGAAGGCCGAAGCCACCGCCGACGTACTGCCTATAATTCAACAGATTGACGCCCTTGCCGAAACGCAGGACATCAGTCTGCCGTTTCTGCGTCGGCTGCTCGAAATGCCGAAGGACAACGCCGTGAAATACCTTCACGCCAAGGCCCGAAAGGCTGTGGAAACGGTCTATGGCGACAAGATTTTCCTCCGCGGACTGGTTGAGATTACCAGTTTCTGCCGAAACAACTGCAACTACTGCGGTATCCGTCGCAGCAACAACACCTTGCCCCGCTACCGTATGACGTTCGACGAGATAATGGCCTGTTGCCAAGACGGTTACAAATACGGCATGCGCACTTTCGTGCTTCAGGGCGGCGAGGATATGTGGTGGACCGACGAACGTCTGGGCGACCTTGTCTCGCAAATCCGTGCCCGGTATCCCGACTGCGCCATCACCCTCTCCATGGGCGAACGCTCGCGCGAGAGCTACCAACGCCTCTTCGACCTGGGTGCCAACCGTTACCTGCTGCGTCACGAGACCGCCGACGAGGACCATTACCACTACCTGCACCCCGCCGAGATGTCGTTCCAAAACCGTATGCAGTGCCTGCAATGGCTCAAAGAAATTGGCTATCAGGTGGGTTGCGGCTTTATGGTGGGCTCCCCCGGACAGACTCCCGAAACCATCTTCAAGGACCTGCAGTTTATCCGTTCGTTCCGTCCGCAGATGGTGGGCATAGGACCTTTCGTGGCCACACAGCACACACCCTTCGCCGACCAGCCCAACGGCTCGGTGGAGACCACCCTGCGACTCCTCTCTACCATACGTCTTTTGCACCCCCATGTGCTTTTGCCCTCCACCACGGCCTTGGGCAGCCTGCACCCGCTGGGCAGGGAGCTCGGTGTGCTGGCAGGAGCCAACGTGCTGATGCCCAACCTCTCGCCCGTGGAGAACCGCGAGAAATACAATATCTACGACAATAAGATCTGTCTCGGCGACGGCATAGAGCAGTGCAGCGATTGCCTGCAGCTGCGTATGGGCTCCACCGGACGCAGGATAGTGGTGGAAAGAGGGGACTTCGTAGGCTGAGTTGAAAGTTGAAAATTGATAGTTGAAATTTAATTCGGAACTCGGAATTCGGAACTCGGAACCTTTAGCTCGGCCTAGCCAATTCGGAAGTTGATTGGACCAGTTGCGTCGGATTCGAAATCTAAATAAATTGTACATTTTTCATGGTTAATTTGCAAACTGAAAACTCCCCACTGCATACTTTTTTGCTTTTATTTTTAATTCTAAACTCTTAATTACCAACTGATTACCCCCCCCGGTAAAAAGGTTGAAAAAATATTTGCATAAGAAGAAATAAATGTGTAACTTTGCATCGTAAAGTTACCGTGATTGTCTAACTTGCTGTTGTACAATTATGGAAAAGTGAAATGTAAACCAATAAAATAAACTGATATGAAAAAAAATGCTTTAAAATTATTCGGAGTTTTTGCAATGCTGATTATGGTAGTTGTAGCCATTTCTTCTTGCAAAAAGGAAAAAAATGAAAAGCCTTACACATCAACAACAGTTGTTGGAACAGACTCTACAATGGTTGTAGAGCCAGAAAGCCAGAATCTGTTGGTTACAGGTGTCCACAACTCCGACTGTCTTAACAGTGGCGTAGAAAAAAGCGATACCATTGGGTGGGGTGTAACTCTCGACCGCATTGGGAACGACTTGTATTTCGAATGGTCGCGTTGTATGTCTGGTTGCGGACTTGACAGTTTTGCAGTACGAAGCAACATTATCGGTGATACGCTTGAGATAGATGTTCGCGCGTTTGGCGATTGGGCAAATTGTACGTGCGAATACGACCTCGATGCCACCATTAACAATGTCCCCGCTAAAAGGTTCTTCGTAAAGCTTTACTATGGCATTATGACTTTTGGCCGCAACATGAGAGGAGAGTTGTTTTATTCCAAATGGATTAACTTGTAGCGAAATGCCAGTAACACAAACAGAAAAAGAGACGCCCTCGGGTGTCTCTTTTTTTGTTGTTTTTCAGATTGACAGATATACCGAGCGGTGGGTGAGCTTGTCGAACCCCCGCATCGTTGAACTGCAAACTGCAAACTGCAAACTCCAAACTGCAAACTGCCCCCTGAATACTAACCCCTATCCCCTAATTTGAAAAAAAATCGTATCTTTGCAGTCCATAAAAAAGACATACCAATGAGAAAAATAACACTGATTGCCGGATGTGCGTTGCTGATGCTCGCTGCCGGATGTAAGGACAAAAACACAACAGATATGGACAAAGACAATCCGTTTATCGCGGGGTTCAACACACCGTACAACATCCCCGATTTCGAGAAAATCAAGACAGAACACTACATGCCTGCTTTCGAGGAGGGCATGAAACGTCAGAAAGAGGAAATAGACGCCATCGTTAACAATCCCGAAGCCCCCACTTTCGAAAACACCATTGAGGCTTTCGAATACAGCGGCGAGCTGCTCAACACCGTCAGCGGTGTGTTTTTCAACCTAACGGAATGTGAAAACTCCCCCGAGATGGAGGCCATTGCCGAGGAGGTTACGCCTTTGCTCTCTGCCCACGGCGACGACATCGCCCTCAACGCCAAGCTCTTCGCCCGTATCAAAGCCGTTTACGACCAGCGTGAGTCGCTGCAGCTCAACCCCGAACAGATGCGTCTGCTCGAGGAGACCTACAAAGGCTTCGTGCGCGGTGGCGCCAATGTGCCTGAGGAAAAGCAGGCGCGTTTCCGCGAACTCAACGAGCGCATCGCATCGCTCACCCTGCGTTTTGCACAAAACGTGCTTAAAGCCACCAATGCCTACAGCAAGAAACTCGACGACGGCACCGAGGTTACCCTGCAGCTGCCCTCGTGGGAACCTTTCATGCAGACCTGTCCCGACCGCAAGCTGCGCGAGGAGGTGTGGCACGCCTATACCGACCGATGCAACGGCGGCGAGTTCGACAACACCAAGATTATCGACACCCTCACCAACCTGCGTCTCGAACGCGCCAACATTCTCGGTTTCCCCACCCACGCCGACTATGTGCTCGACGACTGTCTGGCCAAAACTCCGCAAGCCGTGTACAACTGCCTGATGCAGATTTGGAAACCCGCCCTCAACAAAGCCAAAGCCGAGTGCGCCGAATACCAGAAAATGCTCGAAAAAGACGAACCCGGTGCCAAGCTGCAGCCGTGGGACTGGCGTTACTATAGCGAAAAGCTGAGAGCCGAGAAATACAACCTCGAAGACTCCGTGGTGCGTCCCTATTTCGCCCTCGACAACGTGCTGGGCGGCGCTTTCGATGTTGCCAACCGGCTGTACGGCCTCACTTTCGAGCCCACCGACACCCTGCCCACCTACAACAAGGAGGCACGCTGTTTCTTGGTGAAAGACAGCGGCAACGTGATAGGCGTGTTGTATATGGATTTCTTCCCGCGTGAGAGCAAACGCAGCGGCGCTTGGATGACCGAGTTCCGCGGACAGAAAGTGAACCAGAAAGGCGAAAACGTTATACCCATCATTCAGGTGGTGTGCAATTTCACCAAACCCTCCGGCGACAAGCCTTCGCTGCTCAATTTCGACGAGAGCGAGACTCTGTTCCACGAGTTCGGCCACGCCCTGCACGGACTGCTCAGCAAGTGCCACTACCCGTCGTTGGCCGGAACCAACGTGCCGCGCGATTTTGTGGAGCTGCCTTCACAGATTATGGAGAACTGGTGCCGCAACAAAGAGGTGATGAAATCGTACGCCAAGCACTACAAAACCGGCGAGGCCATCCCCGACGAGCTTATCGCCAAGATTGCCGCCGCACAGACCTACGGACAGGGTTTCATCAACACCGAGCTGCTGGCCGCCTCGCTGCTCGATATGGACTACCATTCCATTACCGAAAAACAGTCCATCGACCCCAATAAGTTCGAACAGGAGCACATGGACAAAATCGGTCTGATACCCGAAATCATCAGCCGTTACAAAAGCCCCTATTTCCAGCATATCTTCACCACAGGCTACGATGCCGGCTATTACAGCTACACTTGGACCGCCATCCTCGACCACGACGCCTTTGCGGCTTTTGTGGAGAGTGGCGACATATTCAACCCCGAGCTGGCCAAGAAATTCCGCCACCTGCTCGAAAGCGGCAACACCGTGGAGCCTATGAAGATGTATCTTGAATTCCGCGGCAAGGAACCCAGCGTAAAACCCCTGCTTAAAGATAGAGGATTGATGTGATGTCTTAAGTTGAACAATTAAACCAAACGAGACAATGAAGAAAATACTTTTAATCGCCACTATGGCGTGTGTCATAGGGATGATGACCGCCTGCTTTTTCTTTCATACACCCACACCCCCAAAAATTGACCCCAATGACACATTTGTTATCACTGTGCCTGAAAAAAATCCTGAGTTCCCCGGTGGCACCGATTCGTTGGATGCTTATTTGGATAGACACGTGCGTTATCCCCAAAAAGCATTGGAAAATGGAATTGAGGGAAAGGTATATGTTCAATTCATTGTCGAGAAGGACGGTAGCATCTCGGATGCAAAAGTGTTGAGAGACATTGTTTACGGCAGCGATGAAGCCGACAGTCTGGCATCAGAGCTTGGCTGTGGCGCCGAAGTCATTCGCGTATTAAACTTGAACACTATGCCGAAATGGGAACCAGCCGTAATTCATGGTTATATAAGACGCTGTTACTACACAATGCCTTTTGAATTTACCCAAGGAAAAAATTATCCCACTGAATAATCCACAGCACCGTTGATTGGTGGGTGAAACAACTATGATATTGTTTTTTTATGACAAAACAGAAAGATTTAATAACAAATCGGTTGAACAGTTTGCGGTTTTGTAGGCTTTGTCATGAAATTGTAAAGTATCACCCCGAATTTTATGACGATAATGGACGTTATTTAAAAGAAGAGTGGACTTCTTTTGATGATGTGGGGCGTGTGTATGGAGGCAAGGTAGTAACTATTGATGATTATCTGGAAATAGAAAACCGTTTTATAGAAATCACTCATGCTGTTCTCGAAGAGTCTGGCTGTAAGTTCTTGACATTGGGATGCGTGGAAAATTATCGTCGCAAAGCCGTAAAAGAAGGAAAACGTGTCCATGTTTCTCACTTGGATTATTATCTTCGTATGGCATTGCGAGGGGAAGCGTTTATTGTATTTATCAACAGAAGCAGAGGCGTTCAATTCGATTGGTCTTCGGACTGCCTCTATATGCATTTGTATTGTCGCATCCCGCTCAATAGACTTCGTAGTATCGTGGAATCAAGAGGATTGTTCCTTGATCCGCGTTCAAAATGACGCCGCTCAGAAGTTTTTAGAACTTGCTGGTGTGCAAAATAGTGCAGTTTGGATGCTTAAAATTTGCAAAATAGTGCAGTTTATATGCTTAAAATTTGCAAAATAGTGCAGTTTATATGCTTAAAAATTGCAAAATAGTGCAGTCTAAGTGTCTGATATTTGCAAAATAGTGCAGTTTGGAGGTAAAATTTTTGCAAAATAGTGCAGTTTGTAAATATTTTTTTCGTATCTTTGCACCACAATTTTATTGATTATGATAGACAAACGAACACTGGAATTTGTTTTCTCCGACCAACAGGAGGAATTTAAAGAAAGAGCACGGGAGATGCTGTGCCACAGACGCGAGGTATCGCTTGTAGACCTGAAAAGTACACAGGCGCAGGTGGTTATAGGCGTAAGACGTAGTGGGAAATCGACACTTTGTTATCAGGCAGTGAAAAGCAAAGGCGGAAAGTTCGCCTACGCCGATTTCGATGACGAACGTCTGCTTGGCCTTGATGCAAAGCAACTTAACGATGTGTTGGAGGTGCTATATAAGATTTATGGCGATTTCCAATACCTGTTTCTTGACGAGATACAAAATATCAAGGGCTGGCACCTGTTCGTGAACCGTTTGTTAAGGAAAAACATGCACGTTATCATAACTGGTTCCAACGCAAAACTCCTCAGCGGCGAATTGGCCACCCACCTGTCGGGTCGCAACAAGGAAATACCTCTATATCCTTTTTCGTATAAGGAATTCTGTACCATGAAAAAAGTGGACATCGCCCATCGTACCACCAAAGCGGAGGCATTTCGCCGTAAGGCTTTCGATGAGTACTTGAAGCAGGGTGGATTCCCCGAACTGCTGTCTGTCGAAGACAACAAAGATTACGTCAACACCCTTGTGGAAAATATTTTAAAACGCGATATTGAGCAGCGTTACAAGATTTCGTACAAGGCCGCCTTCGAGCAGTTGGCACATCATTTGATGAATGTGGCGCCCACCGTTGTCGTAGTCAAGGATTTGGCAAGTCTTTTCAACATAAAGTCGCTGAACACCGTCAAAAACTATGTAAAATATCTTAAGGATGCATACCTATTTATAGGTATCCAGAAATATTCGCAGAAAAGCCGTCAGAGGGTTGTGCAGGAAAAAATCTATACCGTTGATGTGGCAATGATGGATAAGCGCGAGAACGCCTTCGCAGGCGATAATTTAGGGCATCGTCTGGAAACTGTAGTTGCCATACATCTGATGCGGAAATGCAAGATAGAAGGTTGTGACGTCTATTATCTCAACGAGCGTTCGGGCGAATGTGATTTCATTGTATGCAAAGGAAAACAAGTCGTTCAGGCCATACAAGTGTCTTACGATATTTCGGCGGAAAAGACGCGCAAGCGTGAGATAAACGGACTGCTGTTAGCCGCCCATCAGACGGGTTGCGACAACCTTCTGCTGTTGACCGACCACGAGAGCGGAAATGTCGAGGAGTCTGGACGCCATATCATGATACAGCCTGTATATGAGTGGAGTCTGGAACTGGGTGTTTAAGTCTTTGAATAAATCATAAAAATAAGTTGCCATGGATTTACGTGTCTCTCTATTTTCGAGATTCGTGTCCTGTAATAAACAATAAAAATATGGTTGTCACGTTATTGCAAACATAAAACAGTATAAATGAAAAAGGCAACCCCTTGTAAATCACAGTTTTCGCACCTGTACTACCTGCTTTCGGTGTATGCGGTGGGGATAGTGGCTTTTGCTCTGTTCCGTTGCATCAACACCTTGGTTTTCTGGCTCAAAGCCGACCAAACCGGCTGGGGCTTCGACCTTGCAAGGGCCTTTTGTATGGGCTGGCGGTTCGACACAGTGATAAGTTGTTACATCCTTGCCCTGCCGTTGCTCTATCTCTTTGTAATCAAGCTGATTGGCGTAAGGCGCAGAGGCTTTTACCTCGGGGCGCACATCTTCATCATGGTGCTCTATATGGTGTCGTTTTTCGCCTGTGCGGCGGATATACCGTATTTCAATTACTTTTTCACAAGGCTCAACGTGTCGGCACTTGCGTGGATGGACTCGCCCGCCTTTGTGGTGAAGATGATTGTGGAGGAACCACGTTTTCTGCTCTATCTTGCTGTCTTTCTGATTTTTGCGGTGGCCTACGTGCTGGCGATGCGTCGGCTTTACCGTAAATTTCTCAAAGAGAGCGGGGGTAATATTCAGTATTCTAAGCAGATAGTTGTGGGGTTGCTTTTGGTGGGAATCTGTTTCTTGGGTATGCGCGGTCGTATAGCCATGAAAAGTCCCATACGCGTGGGCACCGCCTATTTCTGCAACGACCCCTTCCTCAACCAACTGGGACTCAACCCGATGTACACTTTTTTCAACAGCATCAAGGAAAGCCGCAAAAACAAGGACATCCACCTTATCGACTCCGACGCTGCCGCCGACGTCTATGCCCGACAGCTGGTCGACAACACCCTGTACGACAGTAATATAGTGCAGCTCCGCCCAAATACCAATGTGGTTGTAGTGATAATGGAGTCGATGGCGGCCTGCCGTGTCACCCATTTCAACCCTGCCGCGCCGCCCACGCCGCAGCTCGACAGTATCGCCGCCCACGGTCTCAGCTTCGAAAACGCCTACAGTGCGGGAATCCACACCTACAACGGCATCTACTCTACGCTGTTTTCGTTCCCCGCTGTGCTCGACCATCACAGCATGAAAAAGACCGACATTCCGGTGATGTGCGGGATGCCCCACCATTTCAAGGCTCACGGCTACCACACCATGTATTTCACCACCCACGACGACCAGTTCGATAATGTTGCGGGATTTCTGTATGCCAATGATATAGAGCAGGTTGTGTCGCAGAAAGACTATCCTGCCGACGAAGTGAAAAGCACCCTCGGCGTGCCCGACCACGTGCTGTTCCGCCATGTGGTGGAGGAGTTGGACAAAGCTAAGGACAAGCCTTTCTTCGCCGCCGTAATGACCGCCAGCTACCACAACCCCTACGTGCTGCCCGACGACATCGGCTGGAAACCGCAGTCGGAGAGCATGGACGACAAGATGGTGGAGTACGCCGACTGGTCGATAGGGGAGTTTATGCGGATGGCAAAAGAGCGGCCGTGGTTCGAAAACACTCTGTTCGTCTTTGTGGCCGACCACGGCGTTTCGGGCAATTCGCCCTACGATATGTCGCTAAATTACCACCACATGCCAATGATTTTCTACTGTCCGTCGCAGATACCGCCGCAGACGCGCTCACAGCTGGCGTTGCAGATCGACATCGGTCCCACGGTGTTGGGAATGCTCTTCCCCGACGACGACAACAGCACTTTCGGCCTCGACCTGCAGCGACAGAGGCGGCAGTACGCCTTTTTCAGTGCCGACGACAAAATCGGGGTGCTCGACAGCGCCCGTTTCTACCGTTACAGAGTCGCCGACGCCAACGAGGCGTTGTACTTCTATCGTTCCGAAGATGTTGAAAACCATATAGATGCCGAACGCCCCCAAGCCGATGCCATGCGGGAGTACGGTTTCGGCATGATACAGCACGCTTTCGACCGCCTGAAAAACAAAAAGACCTCCTGCCGGTAGGGAGAAGGTCAGTGTTCGTCCATTCATTACAATCATATTCATATTGATAGAAAATATTAAACTAAACAGCAACATGAAAAAAATATTTTTGTTACTTTTTATACTGCTTTTTTATTTATCAAGCATTGCAGTGGAGCCTTGGTCGGGTATTGGCGTAGTATATTTTAGGTGCCATTATCCCGAAATGACAGAAAAATCAATAAATATCGACATCTTTGATTCCACCTTGACGAAAATAATCTTGTCCATCAATTCGAAAAATTACTATCGGAGCAAAGAAATAGAGTTTATAGAGTTTGCCGATGAGGTTAAAGGATTGTGCATTAGCTCCATTCAGGAAAATGCAATAAAAGTGATTCTTAAAAATAGTGATAATCAAGTACAGTATGGGTGGTTGAAAAGAGACAATAAAGATATTGGTTATTGTCTTTGGTCGTCATTGATACCTGTTCAGAAAGTTGTTTTCCCGATAAACAACAAAGGGGGAGGAAACCAGATTGTTTTTTTCAAGACGCCCGGCGGTGAAATATTAAATGTTCAGATTCCTAAAATGACGGAACTTTGGTATGAATACAAGAATGAGATAATCAAAGTATTAGATTGCGATTTGATTCCAACTGGACGTGTTTTCAAAAATATATGGATGCAAGTAGACATTTCTTTCCCTCATGATGAAGGTCAAGATGATTTCGAATGTCACCGCATTCGGTGTTGGATTCGTTATCTTGATGATTTTGGTCGTCCTTTGGTTTGGTATCATACCCGAGACTAACAAGTTGCTTCGGAGTTATAATTGAAAAAATCATCAAAATAATCCATTAAAACCGTAAATGACAAACACAAATGCCGCATTTAGCCGCAAATAGCACAAACGGCAACAGCCCCAACCAAACGATTTTTGCAAAAAAGTTGAAATAAAGGAAAAAATATCATACTTCTTTTTAATCGAATGCCACTGTCCAAAAACAAAAAGACCTCTTGCCGGTAGGGTGGAGGATGTAAAAATTCTTTGTTTCGATGTGTGAAACTGTCTTATATTGAATGATTTAGAACAAAAATTTGGCAGATTGAAATAAAATCGTATCTTTGCAGTGTCGTTTTGCTCGTTATTTGTTCAACGGATTACGCAAAAAATCGGATAAAATGACTATGAAATCAAAAATAATGTAAAATTAGAAGTTCCCTTAAGGTGATGAGTCGTTTTTTTTTCATAATTATCATTAGTATTTGTCTTGTTTCATGTGTACATACCATGAAAAAGTCTGTATATAGTTTGGATGATATAAAAGTGTTGAGACAAGATTGGGACGATTGTATGACCAAATTGACCTATTTTTATAAAGATAGTGTAGAAATTGGTTCTGCACTGTTTTATTATCCAGGAAGAGATGGTTGGTTTCTTATATGTAATAGTTCATAACGTTATT
>DBXF01000073.1:0-4029 GCA_002309295.1 Bacteroidales bacterium UBA1219
TCTTCGGTGGGACGGATGAACATATTTTTTACAAAATGTGCCTGCCATGCCACTTCCATGATGAAACGCACCTTGAGGCGGGTGTTGGGGTTGGCGCCGCAGAAAGTGTCTACCACAAACAGACGTTTGCCGGAGAGCTGGTTCACAGCCAGTTTCTTGAGTTCGGCCCACGATTTCTCGGAGAGCGGTTTGTTGTCGTTTTTGTATTCGTCGGTGGTCCACCAAACGGTGTCCTTGCTCACTTCGTCCATCACAAAGAATTTGTCTTTGGGCGAGCGGCCGGTGTATATGCCCGTCATCACGTTGATGGCGTCGAGTTCGGTCATAGTGCCTTTGTCGTAACCGGTAAGGCCGGGTTTTGTCTCTTCGGCAAAAAGAGTCTCGTACGAGGGGTTGTACAGTACCTCGCTGACGTTGTTGATGCCGTATTTGCTTAAATCGATACTCATAATGTTGTGAGTTTTAATTATTTATACAATGTTTTTTTTTCCGAATCAGAGTACAAAATTAGCATTTTTTATCCAAAACAACAAATATTTTTTCAATGCGCTGATTGGCAAATCGAAACATCAGCGACAGCGTTGTAGGCACCATCGTCACGCACTATCTGTTTGCGAGAAAAATCTCTCCAGTTCAAAATGACGTGCCACCTATCACACTTTCTACTTTTGTGGATAGTTTATAGTTATGGCAGAAAAGCGTCTAAATAGAAGTCTTTTTAATAATTATAATATGTTGAATAAAAGCCATAAAAGAATGCCATCCCTACCATTGCAACGAAACTAATGATAAGTCCTGCAATAGCTTTTCCTCTGGGACTTCTGAAAACTCCTATAAAGGAGAATATAGTTCCCAGCAGCCACAATACGATGTTAAGAACCGGCACCCAGCACAAAACCAAGGCTATTATCGACAACACAAGTCCTGCCGTGGCCTTACCGTTTTTTTTAGCCACCGCCACGTTGTTTGCCAAAGGTTGCGGTTGGGGCTGCGGTCTCGGCTGGTATTGGTATTGGGGCTGCGGCTGTGTTTGGGCGAAATTCTGTTGCGGAGGCAGCGGTGGGACTGGAGCAGCGGGCGGAGCGATAAAGCCGTTCAACTCGGGCAAAGTGCTTGCAGCCACCCATGTTTCCAAACCGTCGCGCCAAACCAAGACGTCGGGCCGCAAGTTTAGCGTGCGCATCTTTTCTAACGAATAAGGTCCGAATCTGTCGGTACCATTGGTGTAATAATATGAATATTCCATATAAAAATTGTATTATGGCAAATGTTCAACAACCTTTCGGAATCATTGCACACATGCCCCGAAAAATATTTATCCGTTTGCATTATAGTCTTTGTTGAGCTTGTTCATGGCTTTGAAAAACTTGTGGTAGAAGATAAACGGTCCCACAAGTATCAGCGAACCGAAAAATCCCCAACCCCAGAAATATCCCGCTCCGAAGGAGTAAGGTATTCTACGATAGTTAAGTTCGTCGCCCATGCGCGAACAGATGCTGCTCCACCAGACGAGGGGGTAGATTCCCAGTGTTAGCCACGAAAAGATGAAGAAAACCAGACAGAAGTGCATGGTATGCCGGTGGTCGTGCCTGCCGGCGACGGTGTTTATTTCGGATGAGATGTGCGAAAACACCACTATCTGGTGTATGCCTAATGTAAGTATCGAAAAAATGATGTACTTGAAAAGTCCCCTATGGGTGCGGAAATTGCGTACAGGCGTTATGCGCTGCGCATTGTAGCCGGGAGTATTTGGCGTGTTGGGGGCGGTTTGACGGTAAGGGGCCTGTGGCGGCACAGGAGGCGGTGTCGACACGGTGTGGATAAAGCCTCTTAACTCGGGCAACGAGGCGGCCGTAACCCAGTTTTCCAGACCGTCGTGCCAGACTAAAGTATTGGGCATCAGGTTCATGGAGCGGATATTCTCCAAGGTGTACGGCCCAAATCTGTCAACACCGTTACTATAATAATAAGTGTATAAATTTTCCATCAGGTATTTTGGTGAAAATCCAGTGCAAAAATACGAAAAAAAATTGTATTGGCAGTTTTTGCCACGAAAAAAAACGTCCGATACCGCAATTTTGGTGCAATAACATGCTGTAGCTTCGCACAAATTTCATTACCTCAGTCAAGTTTTACACAAAAAGTCAATAAAAAAAAGTCGCAGTTTTTTCGTATCTTTGCAAAAACGCATTTTTCGAACATTTTGATATAACACACTGATTATGAGCAAAGACACTGTTTTAAGCGGCATACGTCCTACCGGAAATCTGCATCTGGGCAACTATTTTGGCGCCTTGCGCAACTTCATACGTCTGCAGGACGAATGCAACTGCTTTTTCTTTATAGCCGACTACCACTCGCTTACCACCCACCCTACCCCACAGGACCTTGCGGGCAACGTGCGGCAGATTCTCGTGGAATACCTGGCCGCCGGCCTCGACCCCAACAAGGCCACCATCTACGTGCAGAGCGACCTCCCCGAAGTGGTGGAGCTGTACCTTTTCCTCAACATGAATGCCTATCTCGGTGAGCTGGAGCGCGTTACCTCGTTCAAGGACAAGGTGCGCCAGCAGCCAAACAACGTCAACGCCGGACTGCTCACCTACCCCACCCTGATGGCCGCCGACATCCTTATCCACAAAGCCACCAAAGTGCCCGTGGGCAAAGACCAGGAGCAACATCTGGAGATGACACGCACTTTCGCCAACCGTTTCAACAAAATGTACGGCCGCGAGGTGTTCCCCCTGCCCCAAGCCTATAACTTCGGCAACGAGCTGGTGAAAATCCCCGGCCTCGACGGCAGCGGCAAAATGGGCAAGTCGGAGGGCGAAGGCAACGCCATATTCCTCGGCGAAGACCCCGCCTCCATCCGCAAAAAGATTATGCGAGCCAAGACCGACATGGGTCCGCAAGAGATGAACCAGACCAAACCCGCCGAGATAGAGAACCTCTTCACACTGATGAAAGTGGTCTCCACCCCCGACACCGTGGAGTATTTCGACGACCTCTACAACCGTTGCCAGATACGCTACGGCGACATGAAAAAACAACTGGCCGAAGACATGGTGAACTTCACCGAGCCCTTCCGCCAACGCATCGCCGAGATTAGCGCCGACACCGACTATCTGAACAAAGTGATGAAAGAGGGTGCCGAAAAAGCCCGCGAGAGCGCCTCCAAAACCCTGCACGAAGTACGTCAAACCATCGGCTTTATCAACTGATTATCAAGTATTAGAAATGAAAATATCAATAATTAAAATACTGTCGGCAACGCTGATAGTGATGTGCTCGTGCCGCTCGGCGTCGAGCCAGCAGGAACAGAGCACGGGCTACGAACTCCCCGCCATAACCGAGAGCGACATCGTGGTAACACACGTGGGCTACGCCGCATCGTACGACTGCAACCGCCTCGTTGCCAAGTGGGTGGCCTACGAACTGACCAAAGACGAGACCTACGGCAAAGTGCCGCGCCAAGGCAACGACTTTTGGGACAGGGACCCCGACCTGAAGTGCCGTCAGGCTCATTTCAAGGACTACAGTGGAACGGAATGGGACCGCGGACATCTGGCACCCGCCGCAGATATGAAATGGAGCGTGGATGCCATGCGGCAGAGTTTCCTGCTTACCAACTGCTGTCCGCAGAACCCACAGTTCAACGCCAACTCGTGGGAGAGCACAGAGAGGATGGGACGCCGCCTGGCACGACAATACGGCAGGGTGTGGATTGTGTGCGGACCGGTGTTCTACGACAATAAATTCGGAACGATAGGACTTAACAACGTGGCCGTACCCGACGCCTTTTTCAAGGCTTTTCTTGTGGAAAAGGACGGCAGCTACGGTGCAATGGGACTAATCATGTACAACACCCCCGGACAACAGAACATCAAAGAATGCTCCATGTCGGTGGACGAGCTGGAAGCCGCCATCGGCATCGACCTCTTCCCCGCCCTACCCGACGAGGTGGAAGAAGCTGTGGAAACCAAAATCGAAAGTAAGTGGTGGGGGATTTGATAATTAGTAATGAGTAAT
>DBXF01000073.1:4092-4472 GCA_002309295.1 Bacteroidales bacterium UBA1219
GGAGTTGGAAGTTAAGAAATGCGGATGGCGTAAAAGTCGGCTCTTATAAGGCACAGAAAGTAAAAAACGGTGCAGAAAAATCTGCACCGTTTTTTTTATTTGTCGTTGGGTTGTTACTGAAAGAACTCTTTCACTCGTTGCTGCCATGTGCTGTTGTGGATGATGCGTCCTGTGAAATGATCGCGGAGGAAACGAAGGTGGTAGCTGCGATGTACCGTCATCTGGTACAGCGGTTTGCCGTCAAGTTCGGTAAAAATCACCTCGCGGTGCAACGCCGAGCTCTCCAAGGCGTGTCGCAACGAGCGTTCGAAGACGGTGTCGTCGGTCTGGAACTGGTATAGATAGGTGGCAGTCTGTTCCTCGGTAACCCATTCCACAGC
>DBXF01000073.1:4504-7637 GCA_002309295.1 Bacteroidales bacterium UBA1219
AGTCCGTCTATCATCCTGCAGCCCTGTGCTTTCATCCAATCATAGCCTTCGGCGTCGGCGCCAAGCCGTTCCACAAGAGTGTCGGAGAGCTCCCGATGGGCTTTCTGCCAACGTTGTAAAGTCTTTTTCTGCGTTGTAACAATCTTTTCCGCCACAGCGTCGAAAGAGCGTCCCAGACGCGCCACCTCGTAGCTGTCGCCGGTGTCGAGACGCAACGCTATGCAGAAATCCGCCGCTTGTGGCTCGTCGGCAAAGCATAGAGGGATACGCCGAGCCTTGTCGTTGTGCGGAAACAGACACAGGCAGTCGTGGTACAGCTCCACTTTGGCGATGCCGTGCGCCTCGACGCCTTGTTCGGTATAGGAGTAGTCGCCTTCGCCGGTATAGAGGGCTTCGCCTTCGACAAAGAGCGCTTCGCGGCTGCGTCCGGCGTAAGCCTGCCACAGTTTCTCGAAGAAATCCTCGGTCTGGAATCCCAATGCCGACAGGTCCACTTTGCCGTGGGCGGTATCCAAAACCACGTGGTAGTCAAGCAGACGCATGTCGTGCAAGTCGGCGTAGTCGAGCCGAAGAAATCCTTTCTCCGACTTAATCTCCAACGCCTCCGCGCCTATCGCACAGACAGCCTCGCCGTGCAGACGTTCGCTGTCGACGCTGCAGTTATATGCTCCCGAATCGCCCATTGTGCCTACAATTTAGTGCCGCACTCGGAGCAGAACTTGGTGCCGGGCTGGTTTTGCGTGCCGCACTGCGGACAAACGCCGGCACCGCCTACGGGCGAGCCGCACTCGCTGCAGAATTTGGTGTTCTGCTGAAGCATGGCACCGCATTTGGGACATTTCACCATACCGAGCGGCTTACCGCAGTTGTTGCAGAACTTGCCATGTCCGGCAGGCTTGCCGCAATGCGGACATACGGTGGTGCGTTCCTCCAGTTTGCCATGCCATACCGTGGCAGTCTGAGCCTCCTCGTCGATATTGCGACGCATAGCCTCGTTGCGGGCTTTGGCCACATAGCTGCTCTCGCGGGGAGCGCAGGTGATGCAAAGGCCTTCCTCCTCGTTCCAGCAGTCGGAGCAGACCCACTGGTTGCACGAAGGACATTTGGTGAAACTGCCTTTCACCTCGGCCTGAGCCTCGTCGAACGACTGTTCCTGCTCCTTGCGCCATTGGGGACTGTGGTCCTCCATGCGGTCGCGGATAACATTGGAGCCCGATTCGATGGCGTTGCCGAGACTTCCAAACACACCGCCAAACAAGTTGCCGAGCATGCTGGCACCACGGCCCAAGCCTTCGGTGCGTTTACGGCTGTTGTAAGTGCTCGATTCTCTGAAAGTGGATTTGAAACCGTTGCCACAGCAGTCGCAGTAAAATTCGTACTGGAAACCCGCTTCGGTGGAAAGGTCGTTGTAATTTTTGGTAAAAGCGTGTAACATAATCTGTTATATATTTTGATTATCAATTCGATATTTTAAAAAGAAAGAAGTTTTTTATATTGAAAATCAACTTTTTACAAAGAATATCCAATACGTAAAACTTTTTTCAAATTACGCAAAAAATCTTGACATTTGCAAGTATTTATGTATTTTTTTTGAAAAGAAGGCGAATTGTAGGAAAGTTTTTCACTTTTCCAAAATCCAATTGGCCAGGATTTCAAGCACTTCGGGGGAGATGGTCTCCTCGATGGTGAGGTACTCTTCGGGGGAGCCGGTGGTGCAGTGCTGGAAAAGATGGTTGAGCGAGGGCATCAAACGGGTGTCGGCCTTGCCGGAGGTGAGTGCCTTTATCTTTTCAAGATTCTCTTTTGCAGGAACTTGCAGGTCCTTTTCGCCGCCAAGGGCAAGGATGCGACATCTTACCTTGGGCAGATATTCGGCGGGGTTGAGTTTCAAGAAGGTCTTGAACCACGGCAGTTGCAGCTGCTGACTCCATACAAAGAGCGATTTCTTGTCCATGCCGATGGCCTCCAGCTCGCTTTTGCCCATGCCGGGGCAGACACGCGCCACCACCTCCTGCAATGCGGGTATCATCTTGCCCTTGGGATCTATGGTGTCGGCAATGTTGAAAAACTCGCGCATACACGCCAGCCGCAGGTCGATAAGGGAATCCGCCACGCCTTGCAGGGCAAACAGACTGCGGTTTTGCTGCAACAGCACCTCGGCACCGCTGCAACCCTGTCCGCCCAAAAAGGCCACGAACGACACTTTTCGGCATCGAGCCGCCACAATTTGGGCAATAAGCGCACCTTCGCTGTGTCCCACAATGCCCACGCGCTTGGAGTCGATACGTTTGTGCTTGCGCAGGAAAGTGAAGGCCGCCTCGGCATCGTCGGCGAAATCGAGGGTGGTGGCTTTGGCCGCATCGCCGGTGGAACGGCCCACGCCGCGGTCGTCGTAGCGTAGCACGGCAATGCCGCGCCGGGCGAAATAGTCGGCGATGACGAGGAAAGGCTTGTGGTTCATCAGTTCCTCATCGCGGTTCTGCTGTCCGCTGCCTGAGACGAACAGCACGACGATGGGCTTTTGTTTGGCTTGCTTGTCGTATCCCACGGGCCAGGTCAGGGTGCCGGCCAGCGTAGCACTGTCGGCCTTGTTGACGAATGTCACCTCTTCCGTCTCATAAGGATAAGGTGGCTTGGGCATCTGGGGACGCTTCACCTCTGGCATGCCTCTTTCCAGGACGAGTGGGAACGACATGCCCATCTGGGAGAAGGTGCCGTCGAGTTTGCCGTCTTTCAGGCGTGCGCGGTAGGTGGCATTGAGTTGTTCCATCTTCACCGCCAACGAGTCGTCCGTCAGATATTCCTTATAAGTTGGGATGCCCTTAACCCCCTGATCAGGACTGTCGAGTGTTACTTTGACATAGCCGTCAGCCTGTTCAAGGTGTAGCACCACTGTCAGCGAGGCAACGCCGGCCTTTAGTTTGCCCGACCAAGAGCCTTGCAGGGTTGTTGTCGGATTGACCTGCGCCCATCCCGTCAATGCGACGAGGGCAAGCAATAGGGTAATGAATGGCTTTCTCATTTGTTTGGTTTTATATCAAATTCTTTCTTCTCCTCCATTGTCTTTCTTCTTTTTTGGCAGACGCTTGGCTTTGCGCAGGGCTTCAGTGATGATCCACTGCAACTGTCCGTT
>DBXF01000041.1 GCA_002309295.1 Bacteroidales bacterium UBA1219
CCATCTGCCAGATGTCGTGCAACCCCGCCATGGGAGGTGTGGCCAAAGGTCAGATAGTCCGCGAGATCGACGCCCTCGGCGGATTTTCGGGCATCGTTACGGACAACACCATGATACAGTTCCGTATGCTCAACCTCTCCAAAGGTCCCGCCATGTGGAGCCCCCGCGCACAGTGCGACAAGATGCGTTTCTCCCGTTTCTGGCGCAATATCCTCGAAAACACCCCCAACCTCTCGCTCTGGCAGGACGAAGTGGTGGCTGTAACTACCGAAAACCGCTGCGTTACAGGGGTGGAGACGAAACTCGGCCTTACCATGCTTGCCAAAGCCGTGATACTTACCAACGGCACTTTCCTCAACGGAAGAGTGTACATAGGCGAGACCACCTTCTCCGCTGGACGTATCGGCGAACAGCCCGCCATCGGACTCTCCGACCAACTCAAAGACTTGGGTTTCGAAGTGGAGAAACTCAAAACCGGCACCCCCGTGCGTGTGGATGGCCGGACGATAGACTTCTCCGTCCTCACCGAGCAGAAAGGCGACGAAAAAGTGGGCAAATTCTCCTTTACCGACACTCCGAGGCTTGTCCACCAGAAATACTGTTTTTTGGCCTACACCAGCGAACGCACTCACGACATTTTGCGTACCGGTTTCGACAAATCTCCTATGTTTACCGGACGTATTCAGGGGGTGGGACCCCGTTATTGCCCTTCGATAGAGGATAAAATTGAGCGTTTTTCCGGCAAGGACCGTCACCAACTTTTTATTGAGCCCGAAGGACTGGAAACCAACTCGTATTACGTAAACGGTTTTTCGTCCTCGCTGCCGTTGCAGGTTCAGCTGGACGCCCTGCATAGCATCCGCGGTTTCGAAAACGCCCGTATCTACAAGCCCGGCTACGCCATTGAGTACGACTATTTCCCGCCCACGCAGCTCAGCTATACCCTTGAAACCAAGCGTGTTGAAAATCTCTATTTCGCTGGACAGATCAACGGCACCACCGGTTATGAAGAGGCCGCCTCGCAGGGTCTTGTGGCCGGCATCAACGCTGCGTTGAAACTGAAAGGCAAGCCCTCTTTTGTGATGAACCGCACACAGTCATATATCGGTGTGCTTATCGACGACCTCGTCACCAAAGGTGTCGACGAGCCTTACCGTATGTTCACCTCGCGCGCCGAATACCGTATTTTGTTGCGGCAGGACAATGCCGATGTGCGTCTCACACCGCTATCGCACCAGTTCGGCTTGGCTTCCGACGAGCGTATGCGTAGGGTAGAGGAGAAGCTGCATTTCTCCAAACAGCTCACCGACTGCGTGGAGAACACCTCCGTGTTGCCCGGCGAGGCCAACGCACTTCTTGAGAGTCTCGACACCCCCGCCATCGACCAGAAGGTGAAGCTGAAAAACCTGTTGCTCCGTCCGCAGGTGCATATCGACGATTTGCTAGGCATTTCCGAACCACTCTCAGGAACCCTTGCCGCCGTTCCCGAAAATCTGCGCGACGAATGTCTGGAATATTCCGAGGTGTTGGTGAAATACCAGAACTATATCGACAAGGAGCAGGATGTGGCCAACAAGATTCTGAAGTACGAGACTGTGCCTCTGAAGGAGGACTTCGATTATTACTCGTTGCAGTCGCTGAGCTACGAAGCCCGCGAAAAACTGTCGAAGATGCGGCCCAAGACGATAGGGCAGGCGTCGAGGATCAGCGGTGTCTCCCCCGCCGATATTTCCGTGCTGATTATCTACCTCAGCAAAGGAGAAAAATAGCCGATGTTTCACGTGGAACATTAGGGTTAAATATCATGGAATGAAATGGTTAGCTATTTTTGAATAAAAATTTTCCTGTTTTTTAATATCCTATCTAAGTATCATAGACCAAGACTTTTATAAGTTGAAAATTGAGAGTTGAGAGTTGAAAATTTGGCTTCGACAGGCTCAGCCAACATTTTTTTGTCGAAAATCGCCTGTTTTTCCACATAACTGTCATAGACCATGATTGTTCTATAAAAAATAGGCAGACCATCGGTCTGCCTATTATACAAAATGTTTTTCGTGTTTTTAGATGTTCAATTTTTATTTCTGCTCTTTCAGCAAGTCGCGGATCTCGGTGAGGAGTTTTTCCTCGGCTGTGGGTTCAGGAGCGGGAGCAGCGGCTTCCTCTTCCTCTTTCTGTTTCTTAGCCATCGATGTGGCTTTCATCATCAGTTTAATGACAAGGAAGATACACAGAGCTATGATGAGAAAATCCACCGTTGTCTGTATAAAGTTACCGTAGTTCAGTGTAACGGCTTCTTTCACCACTTCGCCGTCGGCGCCCAAAACGGGATCACGCAGTGTGGCCGAGAGGGTTGTGAAATCCACGTTGCCAATCAACGATCCAACTAGCGGCATGATGATGTCGTTTACCAACGAGGTTACAATTTTTCCGAAGGCACCGCCGATGATAACACCGACAGCCATGTCAACTACATTGCCCTTGAGGGCGAATTCTTTGAATTCTTGAACAAAACTTTTTGCGCTCATAATTTAATGTTTTAAAATTTTACCTTTTATTTGTTTTATAATGTTAGCTATATTTAATACTTTTTTAATGTCTATGTTATAAGCAACTACCACAAACACAACCAGATAGATGGTGTTGTAGGCCAGTCGCGCTGCCATGCCCGCAGGCTGGTAAATCTTGCTGAGCAGGTACAGAGCCACGGCGAAAGCCATATAGAACAGTATCTTGCCCACCTCGTAGGGGATTGGTGCCTTACGCTGTCCCACCAGATAGGAGAGCACCATGCAGATGCCGTATCCGGCAAATCCGCCCCAGGCGCAGGCCATATATCCGAACTGCGGCACAAAGATGAAGTTTATCGCCAGCAGCACCGCGCATCCGATGCCGGAGAAGATGGCTCCCCACAGGGTCTGGTCGGTGAGTTTGTACCAGAACGACAGGTTGAAATACACGCCCATAAACACCTCCGCCATCATCACTATCGGTATCACCTTCAGTCCTTCCCAGTAGCTCGGGCTGATGAAATGTTTGAAAATATCCATGTACATCATCACTGCCATAAAGGCCATCATCGTCACTATCACGAAGAGTTTCATCACCAAGGCTTGTGTCTCTTTGCTTTTCTTGTCCCTGTCGTTGCCGAAAACGAAAGGTTCGTAGGCGTAGCGGAAAGCCTGTGTTATCAGGGCCATTATCATGGCAATTTTGACGCAGGCGCCGTAGATGCCGAGCTGTACCTCGCCTTCGGTGCCAGGCACTATAAAGCGGTAGCATATTTTGTCGGCCACTTGGTTGAGGATTCCCGCAAGGCTCAGCAGCAGCAGCGGCCACGTGTATTTCAGCATCTTTTTCAGAAGATCTTTGTCAAGACCGTTGCGCAGATGCCGCAGTTCGGGGATGAAACCGAAAGTTACCAGCGAGGTGCAGATAAGGTTCACTACAAATATGTAACCCACCTGATAATCAGGATTGTACCAACCCATCAGCGTGGGATACTGCTGGAAGATGTTGGGTGCCACGAGGAAGATGAACAGGTTCATGCCGATGTTCAAACCGATGAACAGCAGTTTGAGGGCGGCAAATTTAATCGGACGGTTTTCGTACCTGAGTCGCGAGAACAGTATCGCCTGAAAAGCGTCGAGGGAGACGATTATTGCCATTATTTCGACGTATTCGGGATGGCTTGTATATCCGAGGGCGTTATTTATCGGACCGAGGAAGATGGTAACCATCAGCACAAAGAACAGCGCCACGCTGCCCACGGCTATCAGCGAGGTGGAGAGGGTTTTGTCGGGGTTGGAGTTCTCTTTGTTCGAGAAACGGAAAAAGGTGGTCTCCATGCCGAAGGTGAGCAGTGCGAGCAGCAGTCCAGTGTAGGCGTACAGGTTGGTGACAATGCCGTAACCACCGCTCTCGGCAGCTATTTTGTAGGTGTAGAGCGGCACCAGCAGGTAGTTCAAAAAACGACCAATGATGCTGCTAAGTCCGTAAATGGCGGTATCGCTTAGGAGTTTTTTTAGTTTGTTGTTTGCCATTATACTTTAAATCAGTTGTTTATAGCCTTTATTCAAAACTGTTCACTTTGCAAAAATAGTGTATTTATATTTTGTTTTTCGGTTTAAAGCCACGCTTTTCTTAACAATTTAATGTTCAATTTTGTATGGCAAAGGGTGCTGCAGAGGGCTGAAACCTTTTGATTTTCAGAATTCTCTCACTTCCACGCCACATATTTTTGTAAAGGGACAGAATTGGCATTTCTTTTTGTTCTGCCCGAAGGGTATATCTTTGTCGAAAATTATTGATAACAAATCTTTTACGTATTTTTCGAAGAGTTCGAAGTGTTTGGCAGAAAACGATGTGTCGAAAGAATCGGAGTACTTTATTTTTGCAGGGAGGAAAAACGTGCCGAAGTCCTGCAACGGATATATCCCGGCTTCCATTCTTACGGGCTTATGTTTGCGCCAGTACAGCCAGGCGTAGTACATCACCTGAAACCATTTGTCGCTTATTTTCTCACCATCGTAAGTCATTTCCTTTGTGTTGAAATACTTTGCGTCCAAGCACAAATCACTTGGGTTTACTTTTCCCGATTTGTAGTCGCCTATGCGTACCACGCCTGCCACTGTGTCAATGCGGTCGGCAACGCCGTGAGGCATTATCTCTCTGTCTTTATATTCTTTACTTTCAAGCGCTTCCGAGATTTCGCTTATTTTCATGTTGGCTTGCTGTTCGCCCTCCACACACTCCAACGTACTTTTGTGTATTTCCAGTTCTTTTTTTTGTAGTTTGATAAAGTTATCAACCTGACTTTTAGCTATTTCCATAAGGAAATAGTTTTCCCCGGAACGTTTTCGGCTGTTGAACACTTTTTCTTCGAAAACCGCTTCTACCAAGGACTTTATCTCGTTTTTATCAGGCAGTTCTTCGCGATTTATCTCTTTTCCCACAAACGGTTTGAATATCGTTTCGAGTGTGCCGTGTATCAGCGTGCCATGTTCTGAGATGTCGATGTCTTCTTCCAGCTCGTCGGAAGGTTTGATTCCCAAGATGTTGTTGAAAAAATACCGCAGACCACATTTCCGCAAGTTGTTCAATGCCGAGGGCGAAAGGCCGTGTCCTTCCTTTGCCTTTTCCAAAATCTGTTCCATCACGGCGTCGTTTTTCTCTTTGCTTATCGTATCTATCTTGGAAACAGATGGTTGAGTGGTACAGAGCGTTATCTCGTCGAGTTTTATGTTGGGATATTTTGGTTGCAGTTCTTTTTTTATCTGTATAAGGAAACGGCTTGCCTCGCCTTTGCCTTTGCCGCTGCCTTCAGTTTCGGTGGAGTAAAGGAAATGGACTTTCCTGGCCCTTTGCAACAAGCGGTAAAAGTTATATGCTTCGGCGGCATCGCGTTCGTTGTAGGTGAACATACCGAATGCTTTACGTAAACTATATGGAATCAGTGAGTTGTGCGTGTTGCCCTTGGGAATTACGCCTTCGTTGCACGAAATCACCACCAGGTTTTCGAAGTCGATGTTTTTCGTCTCCTGCAGTCCCATAATTTGCAGACCTTCAACGGGTTCGCCTTTGAAAGAGAGCTGCGTGCACATGGCAATTCTGTCGTATATGCGTCTCAACACCCCAATATTGTCCGCAAAATGGTATTTCTCCTGCAGTTCGCCGAAGTGGTCGAAAATTTCGTAGGATGCTGCCAAGGCAATCCTCTCACGTTCGTCTTTACAAGAAGGATATATGTTTGTTGCCAGCGTTTTATATTTGTCTATCAGTTCTGCCGAAGGCATGTCGTCTTTTTCGAAAAGAAACTCCAATCCGCTTCCCTTTAACTCTTTTACCTTTTCGAGCAGCTCGTTGCCGGCGATAAAGTATATTTTTTCTTTGGTGAATTGTTTTGTCAATTGGCTCTCTAAGTCTTTGATACCAAGATATTTCTCTATCAAATGATGCGACAAGAATCGTATTACCGCCTTGACATTGTACCCACGTTTTTCATGACTTTCGTACATTTCGAGCATTTTGTGCAGTAAATCATGTGTAAGTACTTGGGTATAAGGGAATCCCATAGTAATGTTCACTTTGTTCACACATTGTGGCAGGGCGTTAAGTGTGGGTAAAAGCAGAGTTTCGTCGCAAAGCACTATGGCGGTGTCCTCAAAGGGATTTTCGCTATATTCCTTGGATTCAGCTATTTTGCTTATGATGTTACCGACATACTCGCTTTGCAGAATTTTTTCCGGACAGCTCACAAATGAATATTCCCGTTTTTCTGTTCCGAAATGCTCTTCGAAATGCTTTTCTTTGTCGAAATATTCAAGGTTTTTGCGTAGCATCATTCCGGCTTCGTTGTCGTTGTCGTAGCAGTAGTAGGCGTCGCCGTCGCTGATAAATTCAGCTTTTCCGCGCCGTATCAGATTTTTTATTATCTTTCCTTCGCTTTGCGATATTTCGCAAAAACCGACAAACATTATCTTGTTCCACCGCATTGTATCTGCGTAGAAATCAATGTTTTCTGCCACGTTTCGGTATATCATTGCGCTGTATGCCTTGTTCGCCTCCGTAAGTGTCTGGTGCAGTTGGATGTAGTAGTCGTACAGCGATTTGAAAAAGCTGAGGTATTTCTGTTGGAATTCCGATTTCTCTTCGGGCCTAGACACATCCCAGTGCTCCAGCATTTTCTCTTCGAAGAGATTGGAAAAAAGTTGTTTGGCATCTACCAGATGAAGGTCAACATCCGAAAAGTCCTTCAGCAGCATGTCGGCAAAGGGGATGAACTCCTCAAAAGTCTGGTATTTGTCGTTGTTGTTCTTAAGGCTTATCTCTTTGTGGATGCGGAACAGCTCGAAAAGCAGAAATTCGTTTTTCACAATCTTCATGCCGCTAGTATTCTCCACAAAGTCGTCCATACCTATTATTTGTGGCATAAAAATAGGTTTCTTGCTTGCTTTCAGGTATTTACGCAAAAACACTCCCGCCCTGCGGTTGGGGAACACTATAATGCTTTTATCCGTCTGATAACATGTGTTTTGCAGTATTTTTTCGGCTATTTCCTCGACAAAATATTTCATCGCAGTATTTGTTTTTACTATTTAATGAATTTTTCGGCCAGTTTCAGAGTCTCTGGTTTCCCCACGTCTAGCCATTCTTCCGCCAAGTGACTGAAAGCAAGTATTTTGTGGTATTTTCCAATTTTCAGGTATTCGGGGATGATAGGGTAGGGGGCCGCCGGCGGCAGCAGTTCGAACAGCTCTGGATTGACTATGTGTATTCCGCTAAAAGCCATGGAATCAAAGATTTCCACAGGTCTGTCGCTCCACAGGGTTTCGTTGTTGGAGCTGTTGTGCCAGCCCACCAGCTGTTGGTTTTTGTCGAACAGCAGCTGCCGCGAGGTGTCGCGTTTGCTCACTAAAAGCGTGGCCAACGCCTTGTTTCCAAGATGTTTACGGTAGATTTCGCCAAGGTCAAGGGTGGAGAGTATGTCCACGTTGTGGATAAGCACCGGCTCTTTGCCCGAAAACAGCGCTGCCGCCTTTTTCAGCGCTCCGCCGGTGTCCAACAGCTGCTCGCGCTCGTCGGAAAACAGTATCTCTGCTTCGAAATTGCGTTGCCGCACAAAGTCAATCACCATGTCGGGAAAGTGGTGGATGTTTATCACTATCTTGTTGAAACCAAAGCCGATAAGTCGCCTCAGGTTGTATTCCAGAAGTGTGATGCCGTTCACCTCCACCAAGGCTTTCGGCCTGTCGTTGGTTAGCGGCCGCAGACGTGTGCCCAGTCCCGCCGCAAGTATCATAGCTTCCATATCGTTACTCGTTTATAAAATTGACAAAAAAGCAGGAGGCCAAGGCCGCTGTCTCGGTGCGTAACCTGCTTGTTCCAAGAGTTATAGCTTTATATCCCGCCGCAAAAGCCGCCTCTATCTCCGCTTTGGAGAAATCCCCTTCGGGACCAATTAGCACCGTTACCTCAGTGCCCGCCGTGCAGGCCTCTTTCAGCGACGTGCGCTCGTCGCCCTCGCAGTGGGCTATGAATTTCTGTCCTTCCGACGGAAGTTTCAGGAAGTCCGTCAGCTTTGTAGGCTCGTTAATCACAGGTTTATAGGCTTTTAGCGACTGTTTCATGGCCGATACAGCGATTTTCTCCAGTCGTTCGGTTTTTATAAAGCTGCGTTCGGAGTGCTGGCAGATTATCGGCGTAAGTTCGTCGATGCCTATCTCCACAGCTTTTTCCAAAAACCACTCCATACGGGCAGTGTTCTTGGTAGGTGCCACGGCCACGTGCAGACGGTAGTTGCGTTTTTGGTATTCCTGCTGCCGTTCGACGATGTGCACAAGGCACGACTTGCCGTCGGCGCTCACAATCTCGGCGCGGCACATCTGGCCGAGGCCGTCGGTAAGGCCTATCTCGTCGCCCGCCTGCAGACGCAGAACACGGGTGCAGTGCTGGGCCTCCTCTTTCGGCAGTTCCACCAAGTCGCTTTCAAGGTTGCTGATGTAAAAAAGGTGCATTTTCGTGTGTTTTTTCGTTGTGCAAAGTTACATTTCTTTTGTCAAAAAAGCACAAATTTGTCGAAAAACTTTTCTTGCTTTCGATGTTTGTAACTTCAAAGTCGGATTTTTGACAAATAATTGTCGGTTGTAAAACATTTGTTTTCAAAAGGATAGGCGTTGTGCCAAAAAAAATATCGCAAAAAGTGCCTGAATTTGATGAAAAATCAGTATATTTGCGTTTCTAAAACTCGAAAAACTGATAAAACATAGTATAAATTTTTAAAATTTAAAGTTATGACAGCATTATTGGTATTATTGGCCGAAGGTATTGCCCAAATGGGAGCAGCTCTCGGAGCAGGATTTGCAACAATCGGTGCCGGTCTCGGTATCGGAAACATCGGTAAAAGCGCAATGGAAGCCATTGCACGCCAGCCCGAAGCAACAGGCGACATCCGTTCCAACATGATTATCGCCGCCGCTCTTGTAGAAGGTGTTGCCTTCTTCGCCATCGTGGTTTGCTTGCTGCTCGTTATCGGCTAATAGCAACGCGAAAAACTATTTTCAGGGATTGCCACGATTGGTGCCAGTCCCTGAAAATTTTGAATTTTAAAAAGTTACATAGTTTAGTAAACAAACAAAAAAGATATATTCGAAATGAACATTCCATTGCTTTCAAGTTCGTTGATTACTCCGGGATTGGGTACAATCGTTTGGATGACAATCACATTTGCCATACTTGTTCTGATTTTGGCAAAATTCGGCTGGCCTATCATTCTTAAATCGCTGAAAGACCGCGAAGTGGCCATCAACGACGCCCTCACCGCCGCCGACAAGGCCCGCGAGGAGATGAAACACCTGCAGGCCCACAACGAGGAGCTGCTTATCGAAGCCAAACACGAACGCGACGAGATGCTGCGCAACGCCCGCCTCACCAGCGAGCAGATTATCGAAGACGCCCGCACCAAAGCCACAGCCGAGGCCGACCGTATTGTGGAAGCTGCCCGCGAAAACATCAACTACGAAAAACTGCAGGCCATCCACGACCTCAAAAACCAGATTGCCACTCTCTCCATCGAGATAGCAGAAAAAATACTGAAACAGGAGCTCCAGAGCAAGGAAAGCGCCAACGATTACATCAAGCGTGAGCTGGAGAACGTGAATCTGAACTAAAAACCATTGCAACATATCAAAGATAGGAACCCCCAGCAGATTCCTATCTTTGTTGTATAAAAACCAAAGCCTTATGAAAAAGCGAATACTGAAAAAATCAAACGCCATTTTCGCCGCAATTCTGGCATTGTTCGGCGTGAGTAGCTGCGAACAAGAAGATCTTTACGGCTGTCCGCAGTCCGAATATTCCGAAGATATTGAGATTACCGGCACGGTGCAGAACGAAGCCCAACAACCTATCGAAAATATCCAAGTGGTTTCTTTGTATACAAATGACACCACCTACACCGATGCCAGCGGCAATTTTGCATTTCATACAGGGAAAGGACTCAAACCAACTATTTTAAGGTTGAATCTCAACGACATAGACGGAGCCACCAACGGCAGTTACCAAGACGACACCGCCGAAGTGCAAATAACCTACACCGGCGGCGATGGCAATTGGAATGCGGGTGTGGGCCACGGCTCGGTAACAAAGACTTTGAAAGAAAAAACCGAATAAAACCAAAGCCTTATGAAAAAGCGAATACTGAAAAAAGCCAACGCCCTGCTCGCCCCAATCCTTGCATTGTTCGGCGTAGCAGCAAGTTGCGATGACGGTAATGAAATACCAGATTTGCCTTGTGCTTACGGTACACCGACCGCAGAATACATCGAAATAACCGGCACGGTGCAGAACGAAGCACAAAATCCGATAGAGAACATTCAGGTGGTGATGGATTGGGATACAACCTACACAGCTGCCGACGGCAGTTTTGTGTTGCGCAGGGAAGACGATTTCCCCGTTCGGACCGTAACTTTGCAATTCAACGATACCGACGAAAACACCAACGGCAGTTACCAAGACGACACCGCCGAAGTGCAAATAAACTACACCGGCGGCGATGGCTCATGGAATGCTGGAATAGGCCGCGGCACCGTAAACAAAACCCTCAGGGCAAAAACCGAATAAAACCAGATTGAAATGAAAAAGCGAATATTGAAATCATCCAACGTCTTGCTTGCGGCAATTCTTGCATTGTTTGGCATAAGCAGCTGCCAGGAAGATGATTTGTACGCACCTCTCCCAAGCGATTTCCAGGCAGAATATGGTTGTCGTCCTGCAGGTTTTGTCATAAATGGTCAAGTGACCAACGAAAACGGAGATGCGATAAACAACATACAGGTCGTTTGGCCCGAAAAAGACACTTCCTATACAAATGCGAATGGCATTTTTTCTTTGAATAGCGACGACAACCCAGGCACTCAAGTGCGGCTCTATTTCAACGACACCGACGGCCCCGCCAACGGCAGTTATCAAAACGACAGCGCCGATGTGCAGATGGATATCTACGATTCATACTCTGGATTTGGTAGAGCGAATAAAACCCTGAAAGAAAAAACCGAATAAAACCAGATTGTCATGAAAAAAATAATATTGAAATCAGCCAACGCCCTTCTCGCTGCAATCCTCGCATTGTTCGGCATAGCGGGTTGTAGTGGAGACGAAGAGACTCTATATGGTGTGCCTAATGGGGAGTTTGGCAGTGGAGCATACGGCTGTCCTCCTAATGGTTTTGTCATCAATGGAAATGTGACTAACGAAAACGGCGAACCAATAAACAACATACAGGTTGTTTGGCCCGAAAAGGACACTTCATACACATATGGACAAGGATATTTTTATCTGAAAAGCCATGACAATCCGGGTGCTCAAGTGCGGATCTATTTCAACGACACCGACGGTCCCGCCAACGGCAGTTACCAAAACGACAGCACCGACGTTCAGATAGAAGATTACGGATATGGTGATGGCTATGGAAGAGCGAATAAAACCCTGAAAGAAAAAACCGAATAACATCATAACAATGAAAAAACGTTTCCTTATATTATCCAATGTGGCGTTGGCCGGACTGCTCACCGTGATGGGATGCAGCAAGAAAGTGGTCTCCGACCCCATAGAACAATCCGACGGCCCGATACAAAAAGCCGAAAGAGACGATCCTCCTCCGCTGCTCTACGGCCCGCCGCCAGTGATGTACGACGACCAGAATCCGCAGGACACCACCCCAAAAAGGAGGGTGCAACGCCCCATTAAGATAGACGACGAAAGGGATCGTGTGAAACCGCTCTATGGTGTGCAACCCGCCGAATTCCAAAAAATAGAGGAAAAGAAATAACCATCCAATCGCGACATGAACCTGAAACGACGTCTCATACTCGAAACAGTGCGGCGTATGCACCACAACAACATACAGTTGCACCCTCTGCATCAGCTCTTTTGGGAGTCCACCCTGCGCTGTAACCTGCGTTGCCAGCACTGCGGCAGCGACTGCAAAACCGAGGAGCAGACCCCCGACATGCCGTTGGAGGATTTCCTGAAAGTCCTCGACAGTCTGCCCCCCGAGGTGGACCATCACAAGATGATGATAATCGTTTCGGGCGGCGAACCTCTTATGCGCGACGACTTGGAGCAGTGCGGACGCGAGTTCTACAAACGCGAGTTCCCGTGGGGAATGGTAAGCAACGGCCTTGCCCTCACCCCCGAGCGTTTCGTCAAGTTGCTCAACGCCGGACTGCGCTCCATCTCGATAAGTCTCGACGGTTTCGAAGATGCCCACAACTGGATGCGCGGACACGAAAACAGCTTCCAGCGCGCCAGCGACGCAATACGTATGATAGCCCGCACCAAGGACATACGATGGGACGTGATAACCTGCGTAAATCAGAAAAATTTCGCCCGCTTAGAGGAGTTCAAGGAATACCTTATCTCGCTCGGCGTCAAAGACTGGCGGCTGTTCACCATCACGCCGATGGGACGAGCCAAGCAGGTGCCCGAGCTGCAGGTATCCAATGCCCAGTTCCGTCAGCTTATGGAGTTTATCAAACGCACCCGCGCGGAAGGACGCATACATGCCTCGTACGGCTGCGAGGGATTTCTGGGCAAATATGAAGGTCAGGTGCGCGACTACATCTACCAGTGCCACGCCGGAGTAACGGTGGCTTCGGTGCTGATCGATGGCAGCATTTCGGCCTGCACCAGCATACGCGGCAAATACTATCAGGGCAATATCTACAAGGACAATTTCTGGGACGTGTGGCAAAACCGTTTCCAACCCTACCGCGACCGCAGCTGGATGCGCAAAGACCAGTGCGCCGACTGCAAGATGTTCCGCTACTGCGAAGGCAACGGCATGCACCTCCGCGACGAAGAAGGCAACCTTATGGTGTGCCACCTGAAAAGGATTGAGGAAGAGTAATTTTAGTTAGTAATTAGTAATTACAATTTCAGGACATCTGACTATCTGTTAATTTGAAAGTCTGAAAATCTCCCGACGGCTGAGCTTGTCGAAGCCCCGCCAATTTTCAATTTTCAACTTTCATTTTTCAATTCAAATTTAAGAGGTACTGCAAAATCAGTATCAGCATTTATTACCACCACAAATCTTCGATTTTCATTGCCACAGCCTTGTAGTGGCCGTTGTCGGTAATGGACAGTTCGGCAAGGTCGTCGTAAAATATGTTGTTTGAAAGGTTTTTCACCAGCTCGATTTTTTTAACATCTGTAAAACAGGTTCTTACACGTATACGGCAATTGTCGCAATACCAGCCTGTTGTGTCGTGGTCGGAGTTGTTGATAATGGCAAAAACCACATCCCTATTGTCGATTGCTATGCGAGGAGTGCTTTCTTCTCCGATAGTGAATACAATGCTGGGCTTTTGTTTTATATCTGTCAAATATTCAATGCGATACGATGCACTTTTGATATCGTGGCTTCTGTAGATGTACGACAAGACCGGCAACAAAGCAAAAAGCACGATAATAAGGCATAACCGCTTTGGTTTGAACGACTTGCCGTTGGACGTGGTCCAAATGAAATCGGCTAAAAACAGATTTGTCAAAGAAAGTATGGACATGCACCCAGGGTAAACAAGCATGTCGGCTATAAAACATTGGAAAAGAATAAAATACGTGAATGCATCGAACATCTGCAAGAGCCATGCTGTAGAAGAAGCGAACAATATAGCCGCTGCTACATCCTTGCGGTACCCAGATGCAAAAACTCCGAAAAACGTTACCGTGCAAAGCACTGTGGTGGCCACGTATCCGTATGAAAATATGATAAATACCACGCCTGCGACAATTTGCGCCACAGCTATTGCTTGGAGCAGAACAAAACAGATTTTGTCGGTGCGTGTTTCTGTCATCAGGGTTGTCGTTTATCTAAAAATCAGCGGCGGAATAGCCGTACTCCGTCGCTGATTGGTGTGTTTCGTTTTTAAGTCAAATCAAGCACTTGCCAGCGAGGCTTCGGGCTGGATTTTCTTAACAAGTCCTTGCAAAACGGTGCCGGGTCCCACTTCGATATAGGTGTCGAAACCGTCGGCCATCATATTCTGCACGGTGGCTGTCCAGCGCACGGGCGAGGTGAGCTGTGCAATGAGGTTTTTCTTGATGGTGTCGGGGTCGCTGGTGGGTTTGGCGTTTACGTTCTGGTAGATGGGGCACACGGGAGTCTTGAAGGCTGTCTTTTCGATAGCTTCGGCCAGTTCCACACGTGCGGGTTCCATCAGCGGCGAGTGGAAAGCTCCGCCCACTTTCAGCGGCAGGGCGCGACGGGCACCGGCCTCTTTCAGCAGCTCGCAGGCTTTTTCGATGCCTTCCATACTGCCGGAGATAACCAGCTGTCCGGGACAGTTGTAGTTGGCGGGCACCACCACCTCGTCGATAGAGGCGCACACCTCTTCCACTTTGTCGTCGGGCAGGCCGATGATGGCGGCCATGGTGGAGGGTTTCAGCTCGCAGGCTTTCTGCATGGCGTTGGCACGTGCTATGACGAGACGCAGACCGTCGTCGAAATCCATGGCTCCGGCGGCCACCAGTGCCGAGAACTCGCCGAGCGAGTGTCCGGCCACGCCTTCCGGTGCGAAATCCGTGAGGCTTTTGGCCAATATGGTGGAGTGCAGGAAGATAGCGGGTTGCGTTACCTTGGTCTGTTTCAAATCGTCGTCGGTGCCGCCGAACATAATGTCGGAGATGCGGAATCCGATAATCGCGTTGGCGCGTTCGAACATATCTTTCAGTTCGGGAGATTTCTCGTAAAGGTCTTTGCCCATACCAACGTACTGGGCTCCCTGACCGGGGAATAAATAGGCTTTCTTCATTTTTTTATAAACCTTTTAATGTCAATGATATACGTTTTCTGTGAGTATCCACATCCAAAACTTTCACTTTCAGATGCTGATGAATTTTTACTACTTGGTTGGGGTCTTTCACGTAGCGGTCGCCCATCTGGCTCACATGTAGCAGTCCGTCGTTGTGGATGCCGATGTCCACAAAGGCTCCGAAGGCCGTGATGTTGGTTACGATGCCAGGCAACACCATTCCCACCTGCAGGTCGTCGATGGTGGCGATGCTGTTGTCGAACTCGAACACCTCGAATTTGGTGCGGGGGTCGAGTCCCGGCTTGTCGAGCTCTTTCATGATGTCCTGCAGTGTTGGCAGGCCGCAGTCTTGGTCGACAAATTCGTTGATGTTTATCTTTGCCCTGAGGCTTTTGTCGGCCATGAGCTGTTCCACCGAGGCGCCCACTTTTTTTGCCATGCGCTCCACAAGGACGTAGCGTTCGGGGTGTACGGCGCTGCGGTCGAGGGGGTTCTCCGATTCGCGTATGCGCAGAAATCCGGCGCACTGCTCGAAAGCCTTTTCGCCAAGACGCTCAACTTTGAGCAACTCTTTTCTTGACTCGAACGCCCCGTTGCGGTTGCGGTAGGCCACTATGTTTTTTGCCAATGCCGGCCCAATGCCCGACACGTACGACAGCAGCTCCTTGCTGGCGGTGTTGAGCTCCACGCCCACGCTGTTAACGCAACTCTCCACCACGTCGTTCAGACTGTTCTGCAGCATGGTCTGGTCCACGTCGTGCTGGTATTGTCCCACTCCTATGGACTTGGGGTCGATCTTCACCAGTTCCGACAGCGGGTCCATCAGGCGGCGGCCTATGGAGACTGCTCCGCGCACCGTTACGTCGTATTCGGGGAACTCCTCGCGGGCCACCTCGGAGGCGGAATATACGGAGGCTCCGCTCTCGCTCACCATCACAATGATGATTTTGTTTTTGAAGTCGGCACGCCGCACTATTTCTTCCGTCTCGCGTCCTGCCGTGCCATTGCCTATGGCTATTGCCTCGATGTCGAAAGCCTCGGCGAGGTCTTCGATACGTTTTATGGAGTCGCGTTCGTCGCGCACCGAGCCGAAGGGGTAGATGGTCTCGTTGTGTTCGAGGTCGCCTTGTTCGCTGAGGCACACCACCTTACATCCTGTGCGGAAGCCAGGGTCGATGGCCATCACACGTTTCTGTCCCAGCGGCGAGGCCAGCAGCAGCTGACGCAGGTTTTCGGCAAAAACTTTTATTGCCTCTTCGTCGGCGCGGGCTTTCAGCTGGTTGTAGAACTCGGTCTCTATCGACGGGGCGAGTAGGCGTTTGTAGCTGTCCCTCACGGCGTTGTAAACGATTTTCGAGCTGGCGTTGCGGTTTTTGATAAACAGACGGTCGAGACGTTCGCCCGCCCAGTCCTCGTTTTTCGGGGAAATCTTGACCCGCAGCACTCCCTCGTTCTCGCCGCGGAACATGGCCAGAATGCGGTGCGACGGCACTTTGGCCACCGGCTCGCTCCAGTCGAACCACGACTTGAATTTGGCGCCTTCGTCGGCTTTGTTTTTCATCACCTTGGAGGAGAGAATTCCTTGTGTGGCAAAGAGTTTGCGTATGGTGTTGCGTGCGGTGGCGTCCTCGCTTATGCGTTCGGCGATGATGTCGCTGGCGCCCGCAATGGCGTCGTCGGTGCTTTCCACGCCTTTTTCGGCGTTGACGAAAGTCGCGGCAAACGCCTCGATGTCGATGTTTTGCTGAAGCTGTATCTTGTCCGCCAGGGGTTCGAGGCCTTTTTCGATGGCCACGGTGGCGCGGGTTTTGCGTTTGGGTTTATAGGGCAGGTATAGGTCTTCGAGTTGTGTGAGGTTGTCGGCTTCGAGAATCTGTTTCTCCAGTTCGGGGGTGAGTTTGTCCTGCTCGCGTATGGAGGCGAGGATGGCTTCGCGACGTTTGTCGAGTTCCACCAGACGAGCCAGAAGGTCGCGGATGGCGGCTATCTGCACCTCGTTGAGGTTTCCGGTGGCCTCCTTGCGGTAACGGGCTATGAAAGGCACCGTGGCGCCGTTTTGCAGCAGCTCGATGGTCTTTTCCACCTGCCGCGAGCCGAGGCTAAGCCGTGAGGCTATGATTGTTGCATAATCCGTCATAAGTGTGTTTTAAAATGCAAAGATACGAATAATTTCTGACATAGGTTTGGATATAGGTGCTTTTGGCCATAGAGGAGAAGAAAAAAAATATTTTCTGCATCAAAAGTTTGTTATTTTGAAAATAAAAGTGTAACTTTGCAGTTTCGACGTATAACTTAAAAACACATATAATTATGTTAGACAAAAAAGTATCCAAACTGCTCAACGAGCAAATCAACAAAGAATTGTTTTCGGCTTATCTCTATCTTGATATGTCGAGTTATTTCGAAGCACGCGGCCTCAACGGTTTCGCCAACTGGTATATGATTCAGGCTCAGGAAGAACGCGACCATGCCATGCTTTTCTACAAATACCTGCACAACAACGGCGAGAAAGTAACCCTCGAAGCCATCGGCAAACCCGACAAAAAATTCAAAAAAGACATGGACGTGCTGAAAGCCGGCCTCGAACACGAGGAATATGTTACATCGCTGATTAACAACATCTACGATGCTGCCTACAAAGTAAAAGACTTCCGCACCATGCAGTTCCTCGACTGGTTCATCAAAGAACAGGGCGAAGAGGAGACCAACGCCAACGACATGATTACCAAGATGGAACTCTTCGGCAGCGACCCCAAAGGTCTGTATATGCTCAACCAGGAGCTGGCCGGACGTACCTACAGCGCTCCCAGCTTGGTTTTGGACTAATTATTAACAATTAAAACTCACACACTTATGAAAAAATATGTTTGCACAGTGTGCGGCTATGTTTACGACGAAGCCGCCGGCGATCCCGACCACGGCATAGCCCCCGGAACCAAATGGGAAGACCTGCCCGAAAATTTCGAATGCCCTCTCTGCGGCGTTGGTAAAGACAGTTTCGAAGAAAAATAAGTCCATCCGATGAAAGACAAAATCCTGAAACTGATGGCCGAGACAGGCCGTCCGATGAGCGCCGGCGAGGTGGAGAAAGCCCTCGGCGCCGACCGCAAGGAAATCAACAAGGCTTTCAAACAGCTTAAAGACGAAGGTGCCATTGTGTCGCCAGTGCGATGCAAATGGGAACCCAAAAAGTAATATCGAATACATTTAATAAAAAAGGAGAAACAACATTATGAGTAAAAAATTTATCTGCCCCGTGTGCGGTTACGTATATGAAGGCGACGAAATGCCCGAAAAATGCCCCATCTGCGGAAAACAGATGCAGGAAGTGAAAGAAGACATCAAGACTTGGGCCGCCGAACACATAGTAGGCGTGGCCAAAGACGCTCCCGAGGACATCAAGGCCGACCTGCGTATGAACTTCGAAGGCGAATGCAAGGAAGTTGGTATGTATCTGGCCATGGCACGTGTGGCTCACCGCGAAGGCTATCCCGAGATAGGTCTCTACTGGGAGAAAGCCGCTTTCGAAGAAGCCGAACATGCAGCCAAATTTGCCGAACTGCTTGGCGAAGTGCTCACCGACAGCACCGCCCAGAACCTGAAAATGCGTGTTGACGCCGAATACGGTGCCACCGCCGGCAAGACCGACCTCGCCAAACGCGCCAAAGCCCTCAACCTCGATGCCATTCACGACACCGTGCATGAGATGGCCCGCGACGAAGCCCGCCACGGCAAAGCTCTGGAAGGTCTGCTCAACCGCTATTTCAACAAATAACGATTGTTCAAAGCACAACAAAAAGGGCCGGACAATGCGTCCAGCCCTTTTTTGTTGTCAATACGTTTTATATAATAGGTATTCTATTGTCTAACTCATTGAACAGAATTCAATTAAACAAATAAACAGTTCAACGGTTCAACTCAGAATCTCAGACCAGCCGACAGACGGAGTTCCGAAGTGCGGGTGTCTTTGGTGAGGTCGGTGAAAGTCTTGCCCCAAGCGGCTCCAACCATAAAAGTGCCGAAATAGGCGTTTATGCCGATGTTTGGACCGACTTCTATACGGTTCCATGGGTCGGGATTGTCTGCCGATTCGGTGAAAAGCGAGTATTTCGTTTGGTCTTCGAAAATCTCGTGTTTTTCGGCATCCAGATTGGGGAACTTATAATAGCAGCTGCCGCCAATGTGCATGTGTCCGTAAATACCTACATACGGGAAAAAAGCCACCGTTGTGTTGGGTATTTTGAAAAGATAGCCCACATCGGCTTTCAAAAAGGTCGTAAAATAAAGAAATTCGGTTGTGGTAGTCTTCTGATAGCCGAAGAAATCGAAGGGTTCGGACTCGTTTTTGTATTGCGAGAAAACAAATCCCACACCCCAATGGAAATAGAGGTTGATTGTTTTCGACAGCGGGTTGTTGTCCGAAATTACCAGACCTATCTGTTTGAAAGGTTCTTCGTCTTTGATTGTTGGATTATCTCCGGTGTAGAGGTATTTCGAAGGTCCGTAGAAGGCTTCGAAGGAGAAGAATTTCTGCGGTCCGGATTCGAGAGTCATGCTCTCTGCCGACTGCGAGAAAGCCGTTGCGGCCATAAGGCACAAAGCCAGTGTTGCGATAATTTTTTTCATTATTTTTTTAG
Source organism: Bacteroidales bacterium UBA1219 (assembly GCA_002309295.1). Taxonomy (GTDB): domain Bacteria; phylum Bacteroidota; class Bacteroidia; order Bacteroidales; family P3; genus UBA1219. Next base: position 19,448 of record DBXF01000041.1, read on the forward strand.
TTTTACTTACAGGATTTCAGTTTGTTGTCATGTTGTCGGATGCCGAAATCCCTGAAATTCACCCAACAATACGAAATGCAAAAATACGATAATTTTACGGATTTTTTAAAAATATTTTTGATTCGGTGGTAAAATATTGGCAATGAGTGTATTGTAAAAATTTAAAAATCAACACGCAGGGATAGGGAGGAGATGATGTCCTGTTTTTTCACGCCGTCGGGAACGAGGGAATGGTATTCGTAGTCGAAAATGAAATCGAGCGAGAGATGCTTGGCTATTTTGGTGCTCAGCGTGGTGACGCTCGAAATAACGTAGTCGTCGGCAAGGCTTTTCATCGGCCGCATCAGCGAAGGCTGCCAGAAGGTGGTGTGCTTTATCATCAGGTTGTCGGCAATTTTGTGCCGCATTTTGAACCGCAGCGACAGACGGCTCACCATCTGCTCCAGCGAGGTGCTGTAGTCGCCGTAGTCGGTGTAATCCTGCACGTAGGCCGCACTTATGGAGTAGTCGCATCGGTTGGTGGTGTAGATGCGGTATTTTACGCCAAGCAGGGCGCTATACCGATATTCGAAGCCCTTGAATTTGTTGTTGAGGTAGCTTGCCGAGACAAACGGCGACCAGCGGTCGTACTGCCACAGGTCGAATTTGACGTGTGCGGCAAGGCTTTTGTCGTAAACCTCGTGGTCTTTTTCGCCGTACACAATACCATAGCCAGCGTCGAAGGCAAGGGTGCTGTCGTTGCGTTCCACGGTGCCGTCGTTGCGTATGGTGATGGTGTTTACGTTGCCGTCTTTAAGCTCGCCGCCGAAACCGAGGTGGTAGTTCCATTTGCGTTGTGCCGAGGCGCCTAAGGTAACAACAAGGGTGAGGATGATGATTAGCGTGTGTTTCATTGTGAATAGTGAATAGTGATGAGTGATTGGTGATGTGAAGACGTTAAGTTGTTTAATCGTTGAATTGTTTAGTTGTTTATTTGATTAACTGCAAACTCAAAACTCAAAATTGCCAACTAATTACTGAATACTGATTACTGACCACTGACCTCTAAGTCGAGCTTAAATCTCAGTCGCCATGTGCCGAGGGTGTCGCCGTCGGGGGAGGGGGTGAAGTCATGGCTGATGATGCGGAAAGTGCCTATTTCGGAGGTGTTGGCCACGTGTGTGCCCACGCAGGCGCAGAGGTCGTAGTCGCCTATGCGGACGAGGCGCAGGGTGGAGCTGGCGTCGTCGGGGAGCTTGCCGAGGTCCACCTCAGGTGGCACTTCGTCGCGTGGCACAAAGTCGTATGTTACAGGCAGATTCTGTGCTATTACTTCGTTGACACGTCTTTCCAGCTCCGCCACCTGCTCGGGGGTGGGCTGTTGTGGCAGACGGTAGTCGCATTTGCTTTTCTTGCGTTCGATATGTGCGTTGCGCGACCGCTGGCAGCCGAACATCCGCACCATGGTCTGGTTAAGGATATGCTCGGCCGTGTGCATCGGCGGGTACTCCTGTTTATTGTGAGCGTTTAAAACATGTTCTTGTTCCATAATTTAATGTATTTATCTCATCCAACCATCCATTAGATAGTTTTTTTCTATTAGTTTTTGCTCGTTGTGGGTGGCACGGTCTCTATGCCACACCTCTACTCGTACGGCATAGTATTCCTCCCAATCTCCTTCGTATATAGTAAATTCTCGCTTATCAACTATTTTTGAAAAACTATTAATGGCAGGGATGTTGACACTTGAGGATTCCTTTATTCTGTCCACCGACAACGGCTCATTTTTGCCTGCCTCAAAACATCTGAGAAAGATTGTGCCTGCTGGCAATGAAGGATAATAGAAGTCGTACTTATATATTCCGCCCTGAAATCCACACCATATTTGTAGATATGAATAATTATCTGTGCTGTCTATTGTTGGTTCAACAGGCGTATTCCAAGATGCTTCACAATTCTCAACCGAGCCATCTTCTGTACAGATATAGCCGAGGGGCTTTTCATATTTCAATCCATTTGGAATAGGATGCCTTTTGGCAAAACCATCAGGTGCACTCATTGCAAAAAATGAGAGTATGGGCATCACCACAACAACAAATCCTA
>DBXF01000072.1:0-9209 GCA_002309295.1 Bacteroidales bacterium UBA1219
ACCACATCAGTGGTTCCTTTTTTTATATAAACATGATACTGCGCTTGTTCGTGAAAAGTATGTGAAAGTCCAGTGGACTTTCCGATAGCGACCGAAGGGAGCGGAGAACCCCACGCCAATCTTTTTAAAAGCGAATCTGATAATGGTTCGTTTTTTTTTTGTACATGCAAGCAGTCGCAGGCAAAACAGCAAATTATATTTGTAAAACTTGTTGTTTCAGTGGTTAGGAGTAGGAGTGTCAGAATTCTATTCCACAATCGTACCTGACAAGGATGCGGCGCATGGCACGAGGATCCGAAATTCTTGTGTCGGGGAAAATGAATATTACTGAATTCCCCAATCGTTCTACAAATGTAGTTTCCTCTACAAGTCCCACCCAGTCGTTCCACCAATAGGCTGTAACAGAGGCATGGACAGAATCGTGTATCGTTACATGGTTTTGAATTTCTGGTATGGTGGAAAGGCTGTCGCGCAAAGCAACGGAACGGCAACGCACCTCGTCGAGTGAGTATATTCCACAATGGTCATAATATAAGTCATGCCCAAATTTAGGGAGATAGTATAAGGAATTGGCAAGTTGATATGCACTCCAGATACCTTCGCTGGTGAATGCAACTTGTATGTGTTCTGGAAGACCCAAAAAAGGAAATGAAACGCTGTCACTTATCGTCCGTTTAGGCTCGTTTTCGCGACGAGTGTAGAAACTGGCGTAACCGTCTCCCCATATTGTGCCTTTGTATTTTACATCAAGCAACCAACCTTTTTCGATGGACACCCCTCGCAATGAAGTTAATACAGAGTTTGCATCGGAAATTGAATCGACATTAATATCATATTTGAATCTGTATTTTTCACGAATGGGTTTTATATTGAGCGAATCTATAGCAAGACGAAAGTCGAGATATTGCTGCATATAAGGGTCGCTGGCGTTGGTTTGTTTTTGAAGTTGCCATATTGTTGGAGTTAATAATGATTGTTCTACAACTATAGCGTCGAGAGTGATGTTAGCACGAACTTCTATTTCTTTGTCGAAATTATTTTCAAAGTTGTATGTTCTGATACGATGTACTCCTTCCGATACATTCTTGAAAATAAAGTTTCCTCCGATATCGGTACGTATTTCGATACTGTCCAGGTAAATAATAGCGTTTGGTACCACACAAGCTCCATTAGTGACGCACCCTTTAATGATAAAGTTTTTCTGTGCCCGTACGCTCGTTATTCCAAGGACGCAAAAAATTGTTCCCAGTACCAAGATTTTTTTCAATGGAGCAGTGGCAATAAAGAGAAAGAAACTTTTCATGGTGAAGTAATTACACTGGTTATTACTTGTAATCCGCGCTTAAATTCGTAATTGGTTAATATCGATAACGGTTGATTACTATGGAAAAAATACTAATCACCAAATCACAGCGTCGGGGTGAAACCAGTTGCCGTGCAGGCGGAGTGTCTGCTCTATAACGTCGCGCACACAGCCGTGACCGCCGGCGTAAATAGAAATATAGTCGGCAATCTGCTTTATCTCCTCGGCGGCGTCGGCGGGACATGTGGAAACGCCGGCATGTTGCATTATCTCGTAGTCGGGTAGGTCGTCACCCATAAAAAGCACCTGACTTTCAGTAAGATTATGGCGTTGCAGGAATTGTTTGTACGCCTCAATTTTGTTGGCGCAACCGGTCATAATGTCGTCGGGCGAGGTGCCGAGGGCCTCCATGCGATTGTTGATGCTCAGCGAAGTGGCACCCGAAAGCACTGCTGTGATGTAGCCTTTCTTTTTGGCGTATTGCAAGGCGAAACCGTCCTTGATATTGCCTGCGCGAACCGTTTCGCGATCGCCGAAAGTCCATACCGAACCGTCGGTCATAACACCGTCGAAATCAAATACAAAGGCTTTTATGTCGTGAAGTTTGCTTTTGTAGTTCATTATATATATTTATTTGGTATCAGATAATTTTTTACGTAGTCGGCTACGCCCTGACTTAGGTTGTGGAAAGGCTTGTCGTAGCCAGTGGAACGCAGTTTCGAGATATCTGCCTCGGTGAAATACTGGTATTTGTCGCGGATGTCCATCGGCATGTCGATAAATTCGATGTTGGGTTCCAAGCCCATTGCCTCGAAAGTGGAGTTGGCAAGGTCGAGGAAACTCTGTGCGTGGCCGGTGCCGACGTTGTACAGACCGCTTTCGGGTTTGTTGTCGAAAAGATGGAGGATAACCGAAACCACGTCTTTTACATACACGAAATCACGCAGTTGCATACCGTCTTCGAAATTGGGGTTGTGCGAGCGGAATAGCTGCATCTTGCCGGTCTTGCGCACCGTTTCGAAAGTGTGAAGAATCACCGATGCCATGCGGCCTTTATGGTATTCGTTGGGACCGTATACGTTGAAAAATTTGAGTCCTGCCCAGAAAGGAGGCTGTTTCTCTTGTTTCAAAGCCCATTTGTCGAACTCGTTTTTGGAACGGCCGTAGGGGTTGAGAGGCTGCAGTTGTTCCACAATGTCGTGACTGTCGCGGTAGCCCAGCGAGCCGTCGCCGTAGGTAGCCGCCGACGAGGCGTAAATCATTGGTATGTAGTTCTTAGCGCATATTTCCCAGATGCCTTTTGTATATTCGAGGTTTAGCTCCACAAACACGTTCCAATCGAACTCCGTGGTGTCGGTGCGTGCTCCGATGTGGAACACAAAATCAACCTCTTCGGCATTGTTGCGGAACCAATCGAGGAAGTTCTTGCGGTCTATAACTTGTTTATAACGCTTTGTCTGCCAGTTGTTTGACTTCTGTTCTTTTGAAAAGTCGTCAACAATGACAATGTCGGAAACGCCTTTTTTGTTGAGGGTGCCCAGCAATGTCGAAGCTATAAAACCTGCCGCGCCAGTTATTACTATCATAATTATTTGTGTATTAGGTGGTTATTGTCTATCTGAGTTTTGCATAGCTCAAGAATCTGTTCGTAGATGCCGTTGTATGTCTCGTTGGTGAAATATTCGGATTTCCAGATATTTACAAAAGTGCCGCCGACTTTTGTAATCTCGTTTATTGTTTGTTTGAACTTGTCGAGAGCTTCGTCGGGGGAGTAAAGTGCGAATATGTTTTCGGGAACAGGGGTGGGGTACACCAAAAGGTTGTACTCTCGGTTGGCTTTGATACTGAAGAAATGGAAGGGCGTGCAAGTGCCGGCACGGAATCCCACAGCGTTGTGGTAGCCCATCGAAAAGTCTTTCTCGATGCCTATTTTGTTAAGGTTTTTGTAGTCCAAAGGCAAGTGAAAACGCTGATAGTTGAAACGGCTTCGAATCACAGGTTTGTGCAATACTTCGGCAAGACGCTCTGTCTCAGTTTCTTGCTTTTGTAAATCGCAAGAGGAGTTGTAGGAGAGTGATATGCCCACTTTGCCGTAGTCGGCGAGGTGTTTCAGTGTGTTGCGAAGATGCTCGTTTCGGTACGAGATGTTGTGGTCGTAGGGCGTGTAGTCGCACATCAGCGACCAAAAAAGTGTCTTGGTGCCGTATTTACGCGAGAGTTGGATGATGTGTTCGTAGTTGTCGTAGGGGTCATCTTGTTTGTTGAAAAGCACCCGTGTCCGTTGGCGGACGTGCTGCCAGTCGCGTTTGGCTATGTCGTGGCAGTAGCCGTAAGCGGTGCGCAGAAGTCCTATGCGTTTGTATTTGTACGCTTGCCCCAAGTTAACCGTGGAGATGAAGTCGAAACGCTTTTTAGGCATCTTCCATTGCGGAAATCGTTGGTTAATCTTTTCGGCCAAGCGCCATGCCCAGATGTCTATCACGGGTTTGTCGAGGAAACCTTTGTTGTATGCCAACGAGTTGGAAGCGTCGTAGCAACCGAGTTTGTCGGTGCGGAAGGGTAGATATTCTTCGTATCGCGACACGAGGTAGAAACTTGCAGCGAAGATGTCGAACGGAAGGTCGGCGTCCTCGTCGTTATGCCCAAAGAAGGCGGGAATGCCGTCGGTCTCGAAGAATCCCAGTTCGAGGTTGTCTATCGAATGCTCGAAAAGCAGCTGCTTGGATTTGATAAAAATACAGTCGTCGATAATCTTGCTGCCGTTGTAGCACACTTTCGGACCTCCGTGGTTGGCAAAAAAATCCTCGTCGGAGGTTATTTCAAAATCTGTGCCAAGTATTGTCTTGAAAATCAGGTTGAAGACGTATCCGGCACGGTTTGTAACCTTCGGGCAGTAAATCAGCAGCATTTCTTTGTCTTACAGCGTGTTGCGTTTGGAATTAGCGCTATTTGCGAGCAGGCAACTGGCGTTCTTCGTCGATAAGTTCCTCAACATCTCTGCCAAGGTGACCGCGGATTTCGGTGTTGCCTTTGCGGATTTTGAAGGTGTACTGACCGGCGTGTATACGCACCTCGTCGTATTTGAAAGGAGTAACTTCCACCCCCTGAATGGTGACGAAAGCCCATTTGTTGCCTTTCATAACGGCTCCCAGCACGTAAGGATAAACGTATTTCGTGTAGTCCAAGCAAGTCTGCACTCGGTCGTATTTTGTTTCAACAAGGATTTCGCCGTGGTATCCGGCCATGCCCCATTTGCCATTGAGTTTAACACCGTACATGCCACCGTCACATTCGTAAAGGGCGTCGTCGTAGCGGGGAGGGATAATCCATTCGTCTTCTTCATTGACATAACCCCATTTGCCGTTGTCGTCCTGCGAGGGGTAAAGTTTCTGTGCGTTGGCCTGAAACACTGTGCAGGCGGCAAAAAGCACTATCAGAAAAGCATATTTTTTCATTGTTGTAAATTTTTCAAGTTAGTAAATAAAACGAGTATAATCTTATTTTATTGTCGCAACTTTTTTATACTTAGCTGTTTATTTTAGCCCAGCTGTCCTTGAGGGTGCAGGTGCGGTTGAAAACCAGATGTTCGGGGGTGCTGTCCTTGTCCACGCAGAAATAGCCCAGACGCTCGAACTGCATCCTGTCCATAGGTTTTGCGTTTGCCAAAGCAGGTTCCAACTTGCAGTCGGTAAGCACTTTCAGCGAGTCGGGGTTGAGGTTTTCGAGGAATGTGTGTCCCTCTTCCACGTCGTCGGGGGCGGGGACTTTGAAAAGGCGGTCGAACAGACGCACCTCGGCGCCGATGGAGTGTTGTGCCGACACCCAGTGTATGGTGCCTTTCACCTTGCGTCCGTCGGGCGAGTCGCCGCCGCGGGTGGCAGGGTCGTAGGTGCAGTGTATCTCTACGATATTGCCTTGTTCGTCCTTTATAACATCCTGACAAGTAATGAAATATGCGTAGCGCAGACGCACCTCCTGACCGGGGGCCAGACGGAAATATTTCTTCGGAGGATTCTCCATAAAGTCGTCGCGTTCGATGTACAGCTCGCGGCTGAACGGCACTTGTCGTGTGCCAGCCGTTTCGTCTTCGGGGTTGTTGATGGCGGTAAGCGTTTCCACCTGATTTTCGGGATAGTTGGTAATAACCACTTTGACGGGGTTGAGCACGGCCATCATACGCGGGGCAATCTTGTTGAGATGTTCGCGCAGGCTGAACTCCAGCAGCGAGTAGTCGATGATGTTGTCGCGTTTGGCCACTCCGATGCGGTCGCAGAAATTGCGTATGGCCTCGGGTGTGTATCCGCGACGGCGGAAACCGCAGATGGTGGGCATTCGCGGGTCGTCCCAGCCGTTGACGTAACCCTCTTTCACAAGTTGCAGGAGCTTGCGTTTGCTCATCACCGTGTAGTTGATGTTGAGGCGTGCGAACTCGTACTGGTGCGAGGGGAAAATGCCCAGCTGCTGTATGAACCAGTCGTAGAGCGGACGATGTATGTCGAATTCGAGGGTGCAGATGGAGTGGGTGATATTTTCGATGGAGTCGCTCTGTCCGTGGGCGTAGTCGTACATCGGGTAGATGTTCCATTTGTTGCCGGTGCGGTGGTGTTCGGCGTGCAGTATGCGGTACATGATGGGGTCGCGGAACTGCATGTTGGGATGAGCCATGTCTATCTTGGCGCGCAGCACCTTGGAGCCGTCGGGGAACTCGCCGTTTTTCATGCGTTCGAACAACTCGAGGTTTTCCTCCACGCTGCGGTTGCGGTAGGGGCTTTCAACGCCCGGAGTGGTTACCGTGCCGCGGTTTTTGCGTATGTCGTCGAGCGACTGGTCATCGACGTAGGCCAGACCTTTCTTAATCAGTACCTTAGCCCATTCGTACAGCTGGTCGAAATAGTCGGAGGCGTAGTGCACGCTTGCCCATTCGAAACCCAGCCAGCGCACGTCTTCCATAATGGAGTCCACATATTCGGTGTCCTCCTTTACGGGGTTGGTGTCGTCGAAACGCAGGTTGGTCTTGCCGCCGTATTTCTTTGCCAGTCCGAAGTTGAGGCAGATCGATTTTGCGTGACCGATGTGCAGGTAGCCGTTGGGCTCCGGCGGAAAACGCGTCAGTATGCTTTTGTGAGTGCCGTTGGCAAGGTCGTTTTCGATTATTTCTTCAAGGAAATTGAGATTTTTTTTCTCCTCGTTTTCGTTGGTCTCAGCCATTTTTTATGTATGTTTAGTTTGTGATTTTCAAAGAATTAAGCCATGTTGTGGAACACGTTGGTAACGTCGTCGTCGTTTTCGAGACGTTCGATGAGGGCGTAAACCTCCTCCTGCTGTTCGGGAGTGAGTTCGCGGAGGGTTAGGGGTATGCGCTCAAATTTGAAGCTCTTGATTTCCAAGTTGTTGTCTTCAAGATATTTGGAGATGGCGCCGTAGTTCTTGAAATCGGCGTAGATCATAATCTCGTCCTCATCGCGGAACACCTCGTCGATGTCGCAGTCGATAAGCTCCAGCTCGAGAGCCTCCATGTCGATACCTTCGTGCCAAGCTACCACGAAACTGCATTTGCGTTCGAACAGGAAGTCGTTCATTCCCATCGTTCCCAGCTCGCCTTTGCCGCGCACAAAAGCGGCGCGCACGTTGGCCACGGTACGTGTGGGGTTGTCGGTGGCGGTCTCCACCACAAGGGCTATGCCGTGGGGGCCTTTGCCGTCGTAAACCACCTCTTTGTAGTCGCTGGTGTCCTTGCTGATGGCGCGTTTTATGGCGCGTTCCACGTTTTCTTTCGGCATGCTCTCGTTCTTGGCGGTCTGTATAAGCAGACGCAGACGCAGGTTGCTGGCGGGGTCGGGACCGCCGGCCTTAACAGCCATCTCTATTTCTTTGCCTATTTTGGTGAATGTGCGGGCCATGTTGCCCCAGCGTTTCAGTTTACGTGCCTTGCGGTACTCAAAAGCTCTTCCCATATTGTTTCAAATTCGTTTGTCAATCGGTGTTGTGCGATTGGTATTTGTTTATATAATATTTATTTACAATGCGTTGCCAAAATACGAATGTCGTATTTTTGTTTTTAAGCAACCTGCAAATATACGATTTTTTTGCGAAAAAACGAAATGAAAATTTAGGAAGATTGTTTATTTCGAGCTATGAAAGTCTCAAAAAAGCACTTTTAAGGAATGCATTCCCGAAAAATCCATACTTTTCAGGAATTCATTCCTGAAAAGTCGAATACTATTTTGGAATTTATTCCTGAATAGTCGGAAAAAACTATCCTTGGTAGAATGCCGATCCCTTCCCAAATAAATCAGTTACATATTGTGTAATAATGAGTTCCGTCTTTTTTCCGCTCCATAATTGTATACCCTCTGTGTCTGTTTCTTAAATAATGACGTTTGATTTGGGAATATGAATATTTTTTTGTAATATCAAATGTGTTTTTTGGAAAGAACTGATCGAAAATATAATGTCCTGATTTGACTAACCCCCAATGAGAAAACAGAAACTCGTTGCTTTCTGGAGTTTTAATCATTTCAAACAAAGGTTTTATTTCATCGTGTGTAACATATAAATAAACGCTGTCAATGTGTGGAACGGGAAACATAGCGGTATCTTCCTCGAATTCGAATTTAAGAGGGTAGTTGTCCACATTATAGTTTATGCAATTGGTATCATAATATTTTCCCATATTCCATATTAGCAATTGAAAACAAAATACAGAGTCTTTGTCATAGGCCAGATCGAATTCCTTTTCCAAAGTAACAGTATCGAGTATTGCCATTATTGAACCAAACGTGGTTGTATTATGCAAAGAATCTAATGGTTCTCTATAATAATGTCTGAAAAGTTCCATTTTTGTGTCGAATCTCGGCCATGCGCCTGTTAAACACATAGCCCCTGTATCAAAGGACATCTCGCCTTTGCAATACTCGCATCTTACTTCAACAGTATCCTCGGGTATCTTTTGCACTGCTGCCGGGTTGTCGATATAATACGGCAATTGTATCCCTATGTTTTTTTGCCCGAAAGCAATGTTGGAAAACGTTGCTAAGGTTATGAAAATCAGGGTGATGATGCGATTATTCATAAGTGATATATTTTGAATTGCTGTTTTGCAAAGATAAGAAAAAGAATTGATAAAAAAAGGCGAGAAACAATCTCGCCTTTTTTATTTTGGAAAAGATGATTATCTTCTGTGGTTGCCGCCGCTGTTGAGGTGGTTGCGTTCGCCGCCTTCGCGACGAGGACCGCGGCTTTCGCCATCGCGGCGCGGGGGACGACGTTCGCCGCCGTTGCGACGCGGTGCGCGTTCTGGCTCGGTGTAGCCTTCTGGCTTGGGCAGAAGGGCTTTGCGCGAGAGGCGCATCTTGCCGGTCTTTTCGTCGAACTCTATCAGTTTCACCTCTATGGTGTCGCCTTCATGGAGAAGGTTTTCGAGGGTGTCGCTGCGTTTCCAGTCGTATTCCGAGATGTGGAGCAGACCTTCTTTGCCGGGCAGTATCTCGATGAAAGCACCGAATTCCACGATGCTTTTCACAGTGCCCTGATATACGGTGCCCACTTCGGGAACGGCGCAGATGCCCTTGATCCATTCGAGTGCTGCCTCGATGTCGTCCTTGTTGCTCGAAGCAACGTCAACGATACCGAAATCGCCTTCTTCCTCGATGTTGATAACGGTGTTGGTCTCGGCCTGAATTTTTTGGATGACTTCGCCGCCCTTACCGATAACAGCTCCGATGCAGTCCTTGGGTATCTGGATCTGCACAATGCGCGGAACAAACGGTTTGTAGTCTTCGCGGGGCTTGCTTATGGTAGCCTCGATGATGTCCATTATGTGCATGCGTCCGGCGTGAGCCTGTGCAAGGGCTTTGGAGAGCACCTCGTAGGAGAGGCCGTCAACTTTGATATCCATCTGGCAGGC
>DBXF01000072.1:9233-11633 GCA_002309295.1 Bacteroidales bacterium UBA1219
TCCTCATCGCCGAGGATGTCGGAGAGCACTGCCCATTTGTCGCCTTTGGAGATAAGTCCCATGGCGATACCGGTAACGGGTTTGGAGATTTTCACACCTGCGTCCATCAGTGCCAAAGTGCCGGCGCAAACGGTAGCCATCGACGAAGAGCCGTTGCTTTCCAGTATGTCGGACACCACGCGGATGGTGTAGGGGTTTTCGGGACCTGTGGGGATGACGTGTTTAAGGGCGCGCCAAGCAAGGTTGCCGTGTCCTACCTCGCGGCGGCTGAGACCGCGGTTGCCTTTCACCTCGCCAGTGGCGAAACCGGGGAAGTTGTAGTGCAGCAGGAAATTTTTGGTGCCTTCGATAACGGCGCCGTCGATAACCTGTTCGTCGAGTTTGGTGCCGAGGGTTACAGTGGAGAGCGACTGAGTTTCGCCGCGGGTGAATATTGCCGAGCCGTGAGCGCAGGGCAGGTAGTCCACTTCGCACCAGATGGGGCGTATTTCGTCGAGTTTGCGGCCGTCGAGGCGGGTGCGTTCGTTGAGCACCATGTCGCGCATAGCCTCTTTCTCGATGTCGTGGAAATAACGGTCTATCATAAACTGCTTGGCAGCAAGTTCTTCTTCGCTGAGGTTGAGGGATTCGATGTAGTCGGCTTTGATTTTGTCGAAACCTTCGGCGCGGAGCTGTTTGTTGGGGATGCCCTGTTTTGCGAAGTCGTAGCAAAGCTGGTAAACGGCTTTGTTCATGGCTTCTTTCAGTTCGGGGTCGTTCTCCTCGTGGCAGTAAACGCGTTTTTCGGTCTTGCCGGCTTCAACGGTGAGTTCTGCGATGGCTTTGCACTGCAGACGAATGGCGTTGTGTGCGGCTTTGAGGGCTTCGAGCATAAGGTCTTCGGACACTTCCTTCATCTCGCCTTCCACCATCATGATGTTTTCGTCGGTTGCGGCCACTATGAGGTCGAGGTCGGCGCTGTCTATCTTGGAGAGGGGAGTGTTGATGACAAACTGTCCGTCGAGGTGCGACACGCGCACTTCGCTAACGGGACCGTTGAAAGGTATGTCGGAAACTGCTATTGCCGATGCTGCTGCGAGGGCTGCAAGGGCGTCGGGAGCTGTCTCTCTGTCGCATGAGATAAGGGTGATCTGCACCTGCACTTCGGCGTGGAAATCGTCGGGGAAGAGGGGGCGCAGGGCGCGGTCCACAAGGCGTGCGATAAGGATCTCGTGTTCCGAAGGACGGGCTTCGCGTTTGAAGAAACCTCCGGGGAAGCGGCCTGTGGCGGCGTATTTCTCTTGGTATTCAACTGTGAGTGGCATGAAATCCACGTTCTCGCCAGCTTCTTTCTTGGCGCACACTGTGGCCAGAAGCATGGTGTCGTTCATTCTTACAACTGCCGATCCGTCGGCTTGTTTGGCAAGTTTGCCAGTCTCGATTTCGATGACGTTGCCGTCACCCATATCGATAGTCTTCTTGATAATGTTCATCTTTACTTTTCTGCTTTATATTACTATACGGCTTGCAATCATCACGCAAGTCTTTTAAACTATGAATTCCTTTTAATACGAAGAAAGGCAATTAGGACTCTAATTGCCTTCAACCATAACCAAATAAATATGAAAAACTATTTTCTAATGTTGAGCTCTTTGATGATGTTACGGTAACGCTCAATGTCTTGCTTTTTGAGGTAGTCGAGCAACCTTCTGCGTTTTCCCACCATGTGGACGAGTGCGCGTTTAGTAGAGAGATCTTTTTTAGCGCCTTTCACATGCTCTGTCAGGTGTTGGATTCTGAAAGAGAACAGGGCTATCTGAGCTTCGATGGAACCGGTGTCGTTCTCGTTTTTACCGTATTTTGCAAAAATTTCTTTTTTCTTTTCTGCTGTTAAATACATACTATTTAATGAGTTTTAGTCTTAAAATTATCTTTTTTCTTCTTTAAAATCAGTTTGCAAAGATACACTTTTTTTTGCAATATGATAAATATTTTTCGTTCTTTTTTTTATTATTTATGTATTGTGTTTATAATCAATGTGTTGTAAAATTGCTTTGGGTGTTGTTTTTCGTTTTTCCAACGATAAAACTGGTTTGTTTGAAGTGATTTTACAACAATTTTGGCCTTGGTTTACTCATCTTTTTTTGCCACTACAATTTCCACATTTTCATCGAAAGTGCCTTCTTCGATTTCGGTGTAGGGGTTGTTGAGAATCACTTTTTTGAGGTTGCTGCAGCCCGAAAATAGGTCATTGTTCAGAAAATCAATCGTATAAGATATCGAAACAAGTTCGAGGCTGGTGCAGTTGCCGAAGCAGTATTCGTTGAGCGACGACACTCTGTTGGGTATTGATAGTTCTTTCAGCGACGTGCATCCGTAGAAAGTGCAGCCGGTTTTTTCGTCCTCTTTGGCGTTGGTGCG